>JBGSIP010000407.1:0-5212 GCA_041742495.1 Planctomycetaceae bacterium | reverse complement strand
GACACGGTCCAGCCTGCTCTCCGGGTACTACGCGCCCCAGATTCGGCGCGATTCCATCGCTGGGCTCAAGCTGCCGGCAGAGTGTGGGTCAGCGGGGGGCCGCGGCGTGAGGCAGCGCTGGGCTCGCCTGCTGCCGGAGTATCTTCGGCCGCTGGGTTACCGGTCCTATCATTCCGGCAAATGGCATGTGGACGGCAAGCCGCTGGAGAATGGTTTTGACCACTCCTATGAGTCCGGTGACTTTTTCAATCCCAAGGGGCAATCGGTCGACAACGTGAAGCTGCCCGCTTCGGCGGCCGACGCAGACTATTATTCGACGACGGCCATTGCCGAACACGCGATCCATTTTCTGCAGGCACATCACCGGGAGTATCCGGATCGGCCGTTCTTCCACTACGTAGCGTTTCACAGTCCGCATTTTCCGCTGCATGCGCTGCCAGAGGACATCGCCGTCTATCAGAACCGGTATCAGTCTGGCTGGGATGTGATTCGAGCAGAGCGATATGCACGGCTGCGGCGGGAGGGACTGGTGACATGCGACCTGTCCCCGTTGGAGCCAGAGATTGCTCCCAGTTGGAACCTTTCCGAGGCAGACTTGCGACAACGCGTGGGACCAGGAGAAGTTGGCCGCGCCGTCCCGTGGGAAAGTCTGAATGCCGAAGAACGGGCGTTTCAGGCGGCGAAGATGGCTGTCCATGCCGCGATGATTCATCGCATGGATATTGAGATTGGCCGCGTGATGAACCAGTTGCGCGCGATGGGTGCCTGGGAGAACACGATTGTGTTTTTCCTCTCGGACAATGGAGCCTCAGGGGAACAGATTATCCGCGGGGGTGGTCACGATCCGGCGGCGACCGTCGGGACCGCGAAGACCTATCTGGGCATTGGCCCGGGTTGGTCCACTGCGGCGAATACACCGTGGCGGATGCACAAATCGTGGAATCACGAAGGGGGGATTGCGACCCCCTTGATCGTCTCCTGGCCCGCGAGAATCTCCGCCCGGGGAGAGCTGCGCACCGATGCTACCCATGTGATCGATCTGTTTCCCACACTGCTGGAACTGACTCAGGCACAACGGCCGGCCACGGTCGATGACTTGTCAGTGCCTCCGCTGCCGGGCCTCAGTCTGGTTCCGGCGTTTACCAAGAACGGCAGCGTGCAGCACGAGTTCTTGTGGTGGAGCCACGACGACAATCGCGCGATTCGGGTGGGTGACTGGAAGCTGGTGGCCGATCATCGGCGACCGTGGGAGCTGTTTGATTTGAGCCAGGATCGTTCAGAGACGAAGAACCTGGCCGCGCAGTTTCCGGACAAGGTGCGAGAACTGGAGCAACTGTGGCAGCGTCAGGCAGACCAGATGCACGCGTTGGCCCAGCAGGACCCGCCCCGGTAAAGCTGTGGGGGTCAAAATGGGCCGCGGCGAAACCGTTCTCTGGGGAGGCGCGCCGCCTGCAGGGTCAGTTGGGTCACTACGTTCTGCCCGCTCCCTCAGGGGACAGGTTACGGTTCCAGTGTGAAATTGAGTTCGTTCTGGCCCGAAGTGACTGTCGCCTTGAGATCGCTCTTGCTGAGGTATTTCTTGGGAAACCCCTTGAGCAAGCGGGCCCGGTGTTCGTCGTCATCGGCGTTGGGTTCGAATGTCACGAAGTGCGTGCCCACCAACGCTCCGTCCGCCGACGGAGAAAAATTCAACACGTAGCTTCCGTTCGCGTCAATCACCGCCGAGGCGGGACGTCCGCCGGCCTCAGGAATGAACACAATCAAGAAGTTCTCCGCCGTTCCGCCAGGCAACAGCACTTTCCCCGACACTTTGCCGAGTTGCGGACCTTGGTCACAACCCAGGCCGACGAGCAGCAGGAAACCCACTAACAATTGAACGACGTGATTGCGGTAACGCATAGCTGTAGAAAATCCTTTAGCGTGGTGGGCTTGGCACGCAGGCCGAGCAGGCGCCGGAAAGTGGGCGGCCGCAACACGGCGCGAATCGTGACGGACAAATCGCTGCACTGTCGTCCACGGCCGACGAGGACTGTCTTTGGGAGACGGACGCCGGATCTGTCCGAGCGCCCGCCCCAAAGGCTCCGTACATACGTTGTGATTCACCGCGGCGGGCCTCGCGCAAGATCCATGCACGCTGCAATGAGTGCCGCTCGAAATTTCAGAATTCGCCGACGGGTTGGCCGTCGCCGATCGCCGTCAATCGCTCATAGGTGCTATTGACGGGGCGATTGCCCAAGGCACCGGAGGGATCGTGATCGATATTCTCCGACAGGAATCTCACGGAACCGTCTCCCAGTGCGAATTGTACGCCACCTTTGTGGGCACTTGAGGCTCCTCGTTCGGCAGCGGGCACGCTGTTGAATGCATTCAGCAGCACGCCACCGCTAATCATGACGTCCTGCGGACCTTTGAATCGGCCGCCGTTGGCAGAGTCTGCGATCCCGAAGACCAGGCCCGCATGTGGCTCGACAACATTCCCGTTCAACGAATTGATCGAACTGACCCGCTCACCCATCATCACGGTGTTGCTTAACCCATCGGTAATATCCGAGAATTTTCGGCAGCCCATGTACAGCGCCGGATTGGACGGCTGATTCCAGGTCACCTGGCCGAACATGCCATTGATTTGCTGCGTTCCCGCGGCGTTCGAACCGGGATCGCCGGGCCCGAACGAATGCTGTGACGTGCTGGTGCAGACCAGATAGTTCGACTTCGCCGTGCCATGGGCATTCGCCCAGCCGATGCGCAGTGCCGGAGTATTTGGACCGCCGTTGGCGGCCGCCGTCGAAGGCAGCTTACGTGCGTCGTTCAACCCTGGGCTGGGGTCGGAAGGACACAAGAACGACTCCAGCGGTGTTTGCAGAACCTGTCGGCGGACAGGGTCATCCAGGCACTGACGCAATCGCAGGTTACCGACCTGCAGCGTGTCACTGACGGGCCCTTGTTCAATAAACGGAAGCAAATAGGCTCCCCAGCCCCAGTTTGCCTTGCTCTCCTGATTGGCCGAGTTCCCTTGTTCCTGCAACATGGACCCCATTGGCAGCACGCGATACGTGTCGTGATAGTTGTGCATCGCAAGTGCCAACTGCTTCAGGTTGTTTTTGCAGCTTGACCGGCGAGCGGCCTCGCGCGCCTGCTGCACGGCTGGCAGCAGGAGTGCCACCAAAATGGCGATGATGGCAATCACCACCAGCAGTTCGATCAGCGTGAAACCAGGACGTGGTTTCGAGAGTCTCTGACGCAACATTTCTCATCCTCCGGAGTCGTGAAAAGATTGATCAACAGCCAGAAAACGTAACCAGTGTCTCTGATGATCATGTTGCTTGCTTGGCCCTCCGCTCTGGAGGAGCTGCAAACACAAGTGACGTCGGATCTCGCTCGATCTCACGACGGCTACCGCTGTTTCGCAGGTTTGACTCCCTCCAGCGAGAAGTCAATCTGATTCTTCCGGCCCCCCTCGACCTGAGCGGTGAGTTCACTCGTCACGTTGTACTTCTCCGGGATGCGCTCACCGCCGCCGACATCGTTTTCGGTCGAGATCTTGACCGTATGCTGTCCAACTTTGGCACCGAGTTCGTCCTTGCTGTAGATCAGGCGATAGCGGCCATCGTCACCAATCACTCCGTCGCTGGTACGCCCGCCATCAGCGGGCACAAAGGCGATTTTGCCACCTTTCAGAGGTTGGCCGTCGGCCAGCACGAGGCCTTCGACTTCGCCCAGTGCGGGCAAGTCACCGCGCGAGCAGCCCAGAGCGGCCACTGCCAACATCAGACCGCATGTCAAAGACAACTTCGTCCAGCTCGCATGCATGAATCGCGCGCTCCTGTGGGCAACGGATCGACAAACGTGTCCTGCGACTGCGGGATCAACGCAGTCGCAGGGAATTGCCTGCGCAACTGCCGCCGAGGTCCGCGGGACTTAGAACTCGCCGACGGGATTGCCGTCGTTGATTCCAACGAGGTACTCGTAAGTGCTGTTGGGTGCCTTGGCTCCCGCTGCCCCGGCGACCCCCGTGGGGCGATTGTGGTTGATATTCTCGCTGATGAAGCGGACTGAGCCATCACACAACAGGGTCTGCACGCCGCCGCGGTGCATGCTTGAAATGCCCACCCGACAGGCATCCTGAGTCAAGTTGATGCCCCCCATGCCGGAAAAGAGCGAATCGCCCAAACCAAAGGGGGGAATGCCCAGTTGCTGTTCACGAATTCCGAACATCAGCGCGGCTCGGCAATTGAAACTGGCGACAGCCCCCACCAGCAGTGAAGCCCGCTCCCCGAGGGCAATGGTGTTGGAAAGCCCGTCGGTGAGATCGGAAAAATTCCGGTCCCCATTGCGAATGAAAACACCGTTGGCACGTGTCCCGGCACCCGTGGTGTTCGGGTCGCCGTTCGTCCAGGAGAGATTGCCACTGCAATTCGACGCCACATAGTTGGAACGTACAGTCGACACGAGATTGGTCGCGGAACCAATCATCAACTGACGGTCGTCATTCAATTCCGTCCCAGGATCAGAGGGGCAGCGAAATGCCGCTAACGGGGTGGTGACTGCCAACAGCAGGCCCGCCGGGGTGTTGTTGGCCGCCTGGTGGAAGCGGTTGACTCCCGGTCGCAGCGTGTCGAACAGCGGCCCCTGCTCCATTTCGGGCAGCAGGTAAGTGGCCCAGCCCCAATTCGTCGCGTCCGGCTGCTGCGTACCATCGTTGTTGCCGGCGGCGGCTCCCAGTTCCTGAATAAAGCCGGGGGGCAGCACCCGATAGGTATCGTGGTAGTTGTGAATGGCCAGTCCCAACTGCTTCAAGTTGTTTTTGCAGCTTGACCGGCGGGCGGCCTCACGTGCCTGTTGCACGGCCGGCAGCAGCAGGGCCACCAGAATGGCGATGATGGCAATCACGACCAGCAGCTCGATCAGTGTGAAACCGTCTCTGCGCAGCCTGTTGTGTTGAGCGTTCATCGGCCTCGTCCTTCGATTTTCAGAAGAATGATATGCGCATGTCTCCAAACACTCACTAGACGCAATCAATTGGGAGTATATTTTGATGTGACTGCCACTGTACGCGGCGAAATCCAGAAAGTCAGCCCGGATCGTGAATTCTCGCCGAAAAAGGGAGCAAGCAAGTGACGCTACGTCTGTGGCCGGTTCCTGGATTGAGCCTCCTGGTCGAGGCTGGCTGGAGAGCACCAGAACGGGGCGACGATGAACCAGACGATCGTCG
>JBGSIP010000406.1:0-6167 GCA_041742495.1 Planctomycetaceae bacterium | reverse complement strand
TCACCACCAGCAATTCGATCAACGTGAATCCGCGCTTTTGCCCACTCGCAAATCTGGTCATCCTTCTCCCCCGCTGTTGACTACCCCGCCGCCAGCCACCTCAAGCCCCCCCCAGTCGAGCACAACTGCGGGGTCATTACTGTACGTTGCACCACAAGGATCTCCAAACCCCACGTATGATGAGTTTTTCCAGAGCACAAGAAGTGAACGCACGTCCATTATGGAAAGTAATTTGTGACAGAACCGAGCGTTCTTTGATCGGGGTCCATTTTCTCCGGACGAGATGCGCGCACGTGAATTATCAACCTGACGAGCCGACCGATTTTGGCGGCGGAACACATGCTCCCGTGGACGGCCCGTTTGAATCGTTTCGCAAGGGGCAGGCGACGGTCTACCGCCGGCTGAACAGAGACAACAGGTCGCTTCATCGCGACACGTCCATTCTTGATTTTTTCGTCCGTCGCCAGGATCCCCTCCAGGCACCCTACTGGCTGGTGCTCGATCTGCGGTTGTCCCGGCCGGTGCGGCGCGACGAAATCGATCAGCTCATCGCTGTGATTCACGTCATCGGCGATTTGGGAGGCCGTGTCGCCGTCGTGACCCGCGACGAGGAAATCCTGCAACTGATGGCGCGCAAAGCCCAGTTGTTCGAAGACGCACTGTTCGTCGCCGACACCATCGCCGACGCCGTCAACGCCCTGCACCGTTAGCACGCCGGCAGACTGGCTGACCGTTGCCGCTTGAGCCCGCACGAGTCAACTCCCGTCGCAAATGCTCCCTCCGCCGGGATGCCTTGCGGTGGTGGGCCAACTCCTCCCGGCGTCACCGCCGTGACCTGCTCCCAACGTCGGTACCGCCGATGGTGAGAGTTGGGAGCGGGTCGTTCGACTGGCGTGCGGCAGACGCACACCAGTCGGGTGGAACGTCCGCGCGGGCTGAAGAACCTCGCACTCGACCAACCGCCTGCCTTTGAGCAGCAAGCGTCGCAGCGACGGTGGGTCGACCACTCAGGCTGCCGCGCGAAGCTCCAACCTGCGGCCCCCCGTCCTCCGCAAAAACACAGGTTAGCACACTTGGATGCTTACCACTTTTGGCAACCCGCCTGCCGCAAAGGTTTGTAGCCGGTATCAACCAGCTTCGACCGGACATCTGGCCACAACAGACGAACCCAATCCGCTCATCGGCACCCTGATCTCCTAAGAACCAAAAATCCGGCCGTTTCTTCGCACACGAAAGACCAGTCCGGGGCACGAGTCGCCACGAAACAGAACTTAAAGCTCTGGCAACACTTCTATACGACAGGTTGTAGACCACCTGCGTCCCTATGGGTACTCTACCAATATCTGTCGCCTGCCGTTGGCGGAATCGCCTCGTTTGGTGGCCGCGTTTCGGAGCTTTCCGGCGCCTCGTCTTCTCCAGTTAGGGATCCATCATGTCACGGCACGTCGTTCCGCAGAAATGCAACCGGGGGTTTACCCTCATCGAACTTCTGGTGGTCATCGCCATCATTGCCATTCTGGTGGCTCTGTTATTGCCAGCAGTGCAGCAGGCGCGGGAGGCCGCGCGGCGCAGCAGTTGCAAGAACAATCTCAAGCAGATCGGTCTCGCCCTCCACAACTATCACGACACACACAGAATCCTCCCCTCGGGGATGATGAATCCCAATATCGCTGACCGGCCGGGCTGGGGTTGGGCGGCCTCGATCTTGCCGGAAATCGAGCAGGGTCCACTGTTTGACGCACTGGATGTGGGAGATGTTCCGCTGCGCAGCCTCTTCGTCGCCACGGCCACGCCCCAGACGATTGCCTTGCTGCAATCCCCCATCGCCACGTACCGCTGCCCGTCCGATGTCATGGAGGCGGTGAATCCGAATGCATGGGGGCACAGCGGAACAGGTCGCCCGTTCAAGCTTGCCACATCGAATTACGTGGGAATGGGTAGCCACGGAGGTGTGGTGCGCGCATCTGGCGACCCCAACCTCAACCTGATGGATGGCGTCTTCTACTTCAACAGCCAGGTTCGCTTCAGTGACGTCACCGACGGACTCTCCAACACGATCTTCGTTGGCGAGCGGGACGGCGGGCTGTCCACATCGGGTACCACGGACTTCCGCGCTGCCGTCTGGGCCGGCGCAGGAAGCCGCTCACAAGACGATTGGTACGCGGTCGGATCGATCCTCGCGCGCGGCAACTTCGGCATCAATGTCGACTGGGCTGCCATCGGGCAACCCATCAATGCTGGCAAGGGTATCAGCAGCCTGCACTCAGGCGGTGTTCAAGTCGTCCTTGGCGACGGTTCCGTGCGGTTTATCTCCGAAAATATCGATGCCAACGGAGTCTTCAAAAGACTCTGCAAGAAGGGTGACGGCGAGGCTGTGGGTGAGTTCTAAGCACTGCTGACCGGTACGCCGCCGCCACTTCCTCGTATCTCCTGGACGACCTTCTGTCACAACGGGGTCAGCGCTTCCCGCAGAGAATCGCCTTTGCCGCGACTCTCTGCGGGCGGTCTCCCCGGCTTCTGGTCGTGTTCCTGTTTTATTTCGGATCGGATGAATCATGCAGGCTGTCAGGTATCTCCTACTCTGCGCACTGTTGCCGTTTTGCGGTTGTGACCTCGCCGCGACCGGCACAGTGACCGGCACGGTACTGGTCGACAAAGTACCGACTGGAGGGCTCGATATTCGCTTCTATTCGATCCAGGACGGCTCGATGGCGATCGGTGGTACCGGTGCCGATGGCAAGTTCAAGCTGCTGCGGGGACGCGGAGATCCTGCGCTGCCAATCGGTGAGTACAAAGTGACGATCGCGCCGACGGCTGACATCGCTGGCGTACCAATGCCAGAGATCAAACTGTCGCCGGAGCTGCTCGACTCTGGTACGACTCCCATCACCAAGACGGTGAAGGCTGGTGAAAACGTCATCGACATCGAAGTGTCATCCCAATAGCGGCCCGTCGGTATTTGCTCATCGTCTCTTCGGAGTGGTGATCAAAACGCAGGACGTCTGGCACTCTCTCAAACCGGTATCATCCCCGCGGCATCGACCGCCGCTCAGAAACCGACACCCGCCAGCGGGTCCAGAGTCAACTCAGTTACCGAATGGTTGGACCAATCGAACCGCGTGACTCAGAGAGACTCGCTACCACGATTGAGTGCGCTGCGGCAATCCAGATTCGCCGCTCTACGTCTCCATTCGGCGTACACGTCCCGGCCTCTTGCGGGTGTCCGAGTGAAGCCATGCCTTCAGACGCCTTCCGTGACTGAGACAAGCAACGCCACCGACGCACCATCACGTCGTCGACGGTGATTCCGCCCCACGATGACCTGTTGACTCGGCGGTGGCCATTGAATGGCAGTATGATCGGCAGATCACAGCGGACCCACCGCTCCGGTGCTGCGAACGACAACGCATCTTTTGGATGGAATCGCCCATGATTGGCATTGAGCGTGTGTTTCTGGCGACCTTCGTGCTGTGGTTGGGCCTTTGCTCTGGCGGTGGGCTGGCGTTGGCTGCACTGCAGCAGAATGCAAACGTTGTTGAAGCGGACGTGGTGATCTACGGCGGAACGTCCGCGGGGGTGACAGCCGCCATCCAGGTCACACGGATGGGGCGCACGGCCTTGATCGTGGAACCGGGCACACATCTGGGGGGGCTGACATCTGGCGGCCTGGGATGGACCGACAGCGGCCGCGAAGAAGTCGTGGGGGGATTGGCGCGAGAATTCTATCGGGCCATCAAGGCGCACTACGACGTGCCTGCCCACTGGAAGTTCCAACGCGCGGAAGACTATTCCAGATACCGCCGCGATAGCGACGCCATGTGGACGTTCGAACCGCACGTGGCGGAGCAGATTTTCGATCAATGGGTGGCTCAGGCCCACATTCGGGTTCTGTTGCGGGAGCGTCTGGACCGCACACAGCCGGTGGCGAAGACGGGCACGCGCCTGACCGAACTCGTCATGGAATCGGGGTTGCGCGTCCGCGGACGAATCTTTCTCGACTGCACCTACGAGGGAGATCTGCTGGCGGCCAGCGGTGTGACCTACGTCGTCGGTCGAGAATCCAACGCCACCTACGGCGAGTCGATCAATGGTGTCCAGACACGGCGGACTGTCAAACATCAGTTTGACTTTCCCGTCAGCCCGTTTCGCATCCCCAACGATCCCGCCAGCGGACTGCTCAAATTCGTCAGCCCCGAGCCTCCTGGTGTCGACGGAACCGGCGATCATCGCGTGCAGGCCTATTGCTACCGCATGTGTCTGACCGACTGTCCCGAAAACCGGATTCCCCTGACAGCGCCCGAAAACTACGACCGGCAGGATTACGAACTGCTGGGGAGATACCTGGCCCAGGGGTGGAACGGCGTGTTCAACAAGTTCGATCCCATCCCGAATCGCAAGA
Source organism: Planctomycetaceae bacterium (assembly GCA_041742495.1). Taxonomy (GTDB): domain Bacteria; phylum Planctomycetota; class Planctomycetia; order Planctomycetales; family Planctomycetaceae; genus JBGSIP01. Next base: position 1,768 of record JBGSIP010000406.1, on the reverse strand, counting down.
CCGATACCAACAATCACGGCGCATTCTCGTTCGACTACATCGGGATGAACTACCAGTACCCGGAGGCCGACTACGCCACGCGTGAACAAATTGCGCGGGATCACGAACGGTACCAGCAAGGGCTGCTGTGGTTCTTGCAGCAGGATCAGCAGGTCCCGCCGGCCATTCGCCAACGGATGCAACAATGGGGCTTGTGCTGGGATGAGTTTCCGGACACCGGAGGCTGGCCGCATCAGTTGTATGTGCGCGAGGCACGCCGCATGGTGGGTCAGGTGGTGATCACGGAACAACGTGTCACACAAGTTGAAGCCACCACCGATTCGATCGGGATGGGCAGCTACAATATCGATTCGCACAACACACAACGCTACATCACAACAGAGGGCTTGGTGCGCAACGAAGGGGATGTGCAGATCAGTCCCGGCGGGCCGTATCCCATCAGCCTGGGCAGTGTGCTGCCCAAAGCGACAGAAGTGACCAACCTGGCAGTTCCCGTGTGTGTGTCTGCCTCGCACGTGGCCTACGGCTCCATTCGCATGGAACCGGTCTTCATGATCCTCGGGCAGTCGGCAGGCACCCTGGCCGTGCTGGCGCTCGAATCCGACCGCGACTTGCAGGCCGTGCCCTATGCCGAACTGAGGCCACTGCTGCTGGCCCAGCATCAGGTGTTGGAGACGGCCGCTGAGAAACCACGTCGAACAATCGTCCATGCGGCCGATCTACCGGGGATTGTCGTGGACGACTCGGAGGGCACCTCCGTGGGCAACTGGTCCGTGAGCGGATCGCTCGGGGGCTTCGTGGGATCTGGCTATCGTCACAACAGCGCGCAGAGTCCTGGCGAAAAGTCATTCGCATTTGAAGCCACGGTCACCGAGGCGGGTCGATACTCGATCGGAATCTCCTGCGTCCCCTCTGGCAACCGTGATCGCCGGATCCCCATTCGAGTCGTGGTCAACGGCGACGAAGCTGGGGCCAGGAACCTGACCGTGGATGGCACGGCCGCACCCCCTGCGGGGACACCATTTACGCCACTGGGGGCATGGACGTTTCCGGCCCAGTCACGGGTGCGTGTGACCGTCGGTACGACAGGAACCACGGGGCATGTGATTGCCGATGCCATCCAGTTGCTTCCACTGCCGGATTCGCCTCGCTGAAGCCGCACCACGGACCGCAAATTCCAACGGGGAGACGGAGCCCGGTAGACCGTGCGGCCGGTGATGCTTGCAGTTTGAAATCCCGCTGGTCGACTGCCTCCTTCGGGGGGGCGAAATCACAACCCGCAGCCGCCCGGTGCTGGTAGCCATCTGGACGGACGGTCGAACGCTCCGGGCGGTTGCCTGGTGTCACGCCAACTGATTCCGAACACCGCCACACGAGCGCCCCGCTGCGCGGGTCGCAAGTTTCGCTGGTTACGCGTCCCTGGCTCACGTCGCTCCTGCGCTGCGGCTCCTCTGGTCGGGGCTCCGCCCTCTCCCGCCGGGCCTGCGCTACGGGCTCGGTGCACTCACTTAACCTCCGGTTACCGGACGGACGGACTCAGGGCCAGACGGAAGCCCAGGTTGAGTTTCCGGATGGACGAGACTTCCCCGGCGCGAACCGCTGACCGGCACGACGTGCCTGAGTCATTCCAGCCGCCGCCCCGGTCGACACGAAGCGGAGTCGCGGAACTCAACAGGGGATCACGGCCACCCTCCAGCTCCTCGCTGTACCAGTCCTGGCACCACTCCCACACGTTCCCGTGCATGTCAAACAGGCCCCACGCGTTTGC
>JBGSIP010000405.1:0-2621 GCA_041742495.1 Planctomycetaceae bacterium | reverse complement strand
GGAGGTGCACGGGCACGCCGCGACGCACGGGCACGGACACCGCGGCAACTTCATCACCCGCTATCTGTTCTCGTCCGATCACAAAGTGATCGGCATGCAGTTTTTGATCACCACGCTGATCATGATGTTTGTTGGCGGGACGTTTGCCCTCGGCATTCGCTGGCAGCTCGCTTACCCGTGGACTCCGGTGCCGATCGTCGGTGCGTATCTGTTCCCCGAGGAAGGGGGGCAAATGACCCCCGAGTACTATACCTCGCTGGTGACCATGCATGGCACGGTGATGGTGTTCCTGGTGGTGATTCCCATTCTCGCCGGGGCGTTTGGAAACTTTTTGATTCCGCTGATGATCGGCGCGGAGGACATGGCGTTTCCGCGATTGAACATGGCCAGCTACTGGTTCTTGTGGCCGTCGATGTTCTTCTTTCTGGGGGCCGCCTTCTTTGATGGTGGTCCTGCAGCCGGCTGGACCAGCTATCCTCCTCTCGCCTCCATCAAGGCGGCCGCGCCCGGCTCGGGGACAGCGCAGACCATGTGGCTGCTGGGCGTGACGTTTGCCGGCGTCTCGTCGATGATGGGCTCGATCAACTACCTGACGACGATCATCAACATGCGGGCCCCCGGCATGACGCTGTTTCGCATGCCGATGACCATCTGGGCCATGCTGATCACGGCCATCCTGCAGGCTTTCGCACTGCCCGTGCTGACCGCGGCGGGGCTGATGATGCTGGCCGATCGCGAACTGGGCACCAGCTTCTTCCTCTCTGGTGGTCAGGTTGTCAACAACACCAGCGAAACCGTGGGGCAAGGGCAGACGCTGCTGTGGCAGCACCTGTTCTGGTTTTATTCACACCCCGCGGTCTACATCATGATGCTTCCCGCGATGGGGATGGTGTCCGACATGCTGGCCACCATGATGCGCAAGCCGCTGTTTGGCTATCGCCCGATGGTGTACTCGATGCTCTCGATTGCCGGGCTCGGCTTTGTGGTCTGGGGGCATCACATGTTCATCAGCGGAATGAATCCCATGGCGGGGATGGCATTCATGATCTCGACGATCATGATCGCGCTCCCGTCGGGCATCAAAGTGTTCAACTGGCTGGCCACCATCTGGGGGGGGCGCGTGACGTTCAACACCGTCACGCTGAACTCGGTGGCGTTTGTGTCGATGTTCATCATCGGCGGACTCAGCGGGATCTTTGTCGCGGCGGTCCCCGTGGACGTTCACGTGCACGACACGTACTTCATCGTGGCCCACTTTCACTACGTGCTGTTCGGGGCCACGCTGTTCGCCATTTTTGGAGCCATCTTCTATTGGTATCCCAAAATGACCGGCCGGATGATGAACGAGACGGTGGGGCAACTGCATTTTCTGCTGACCTTCATCGGCTTTAACGGGACGTTCTTCCCGATGCACCTGATGGGGGTTGCTGGCATGCCCCGTCGCTACGCCGATCCACATATGCACGAGTTTCTGGAACGCTTCCTCCCGATGAACCAGATGATGACGTGGTTCGCCGTGCTGATGGGGGCCGCACAACTGCTGCTGGTCTTGAACATGTTTTTCAGCCTGTTCTTCGGTCCGCGCGCCGGCAAAAACCCGTGGCACGCGAATACGCTGGAATGGGAAGCCCCTTCGCCACCCCCGCATGGCAACTTTGCCGTGCAGCCGGTCGTGTATCGCGGGCCATACGAGTATTCGGCTCCGCGCTCCGACGACCGGGACTTCACCCCGCAGACCGAATGACAGCTGCTCGGCGGCAGCGCTGTGTGAAGGAGTGTCGGCTGCCAGATAACCGTGAAGTGTTCGTGCTTGTGCCGGGCCCACCGGAATGAAGTGAAGTGAACTGAAATGCCTGCTGCCGACCCTGCTCCTGTGACTGTCTCCGCGACCGGTGTCTTGGCTGCCGGTGGTCCGGGGGGCAGTGCGCACGCAGGTGCCGCAGGCCGATTCGACCCGTGGCTGTCGTGGGTGGCCTGGCTGACCCCTTGCCTGACGATGGGTACCATCGTGCTGGGGGCCCTCACGACGACGATGCAGGCGGGGATGGCATTTCGCGATTGGCCCACGTCCGACGGCTTTGGGATGAACGAATACCCGTTCTTCGCGCTGTTTGGTGATATTCTCACCGATCGCGAAGCGCTCAAGAAATTTCTCGAACACGGACACCGTCTGGCCGGAGAATGGACCGGCGTGTGTGCGATTGTACTCGCGGGCCTCGGTCTGTGGCGGGCACCGCGCCGCTGGCTCAAATGGGCCTGCGTCGGCGTGTTGTTGGCCGTGATTGCCCAAGGGTTGCTGGGTGGTTTTCGCGTGCGGTTGCACGAGCTGTTCGGCCCGGCATTGGCGGCCTTTCATGGCTGGTTTGCCGCCGTCGTGTACGCCGGGATGGCAATCGTCGCCACGGCGACGTCGCGCCGCTGGGCGCAGGAAGAATTGCCGGGTCCGGCCGCCAGTTCCGGACTGGCAGGCTGGACGTGGTTGGCGGTGTTGCTCTTGCTGACGCAATATGCGGTCGGCGGATTGGTGCGACATCAGGGGCGGTTGCTGTACGAGCATCTGGGGCTCGGCGTGGTCGCTCTGGTTGTGGTGACTGCTGTGGCCTGTCTGCATGCCCGCGGAC
>JBGSIP010000404.1:0-16606 GCA_041742495.1 Planctomycetaceae bacterium | reverse complement strand
GTGCGGCGGCGACCTCGACCACCACGGGGGCGGTCCGTTTGACCTTCTTGCGATCCCGATCGTCGATGCCCACCCATTCAATCAACGCCTGCTGGGCACCGTCGCCCAGTCGCCGTGAGGGGAGACGCACCACGCGGGTGTAACCACCGGGGCGATCCTCATAACGCGGGGCGAGGATTTGAAACAGGACCGAGACTGCGGTCTTGTTACGCAGAATCGAGAACGCCCGGCGACGCAGGGCAACGGCAGGAGCGATCGCCTGGTTCCATTGGTTCCACTGCTCTGACTCGCGCCAGGTCTTCCATTCTTGCGAATAGCGTTTGGCTTGCGTGCCAAACTGCTGAGCCTGGCGTTCGTGAGGGACCGCACGGCGGGCCATCGTCACCAGCTTTTCCACGATCGGGCGCAAAGCCTTGGCCTTGGTGATGGTGGTGACGATCCGGCCTTCGACCTTGTTCTTACCGCGGTCGGACGTCTCAGGATTGGCCGCGGAAATGAGGCTCACGCACATGGACTGAAACATCGCCTTGCGATGCGAGCTGGTCCGGCTCAATTTCTGCTTACGGCAACGGTGTCTCATGACTCAAACCTCAGAAAGGTGCGGCACAACGGCCAGCACCGCAGGAATTGCAATATGAAACGGACTTCAACGGTCGCTTCCGGGGATCTCAGCCTTCGTCTGACCAGATCTCCCGTGCGACCAAGCAACCAGAGCGACCAGTTCTCCAACAGGACCTAACCAGTCGCCAAACAACTTACTTCCGACGAGCCGAGCCCGGCAAACGCATTCCCAGCCGCAGAGAAATTTCAGCGAGACGTTCCCGCACTTCGTGCAGGGTCGTTTCGCCAAAGTTGCGAACCTGCAGCAGTTGATCCTCGGACCGCGTGACCAGGTCACGGACGGTGTTGATGCCTTCCGATTCGAGGCAGTTCGTCGCCCGGACCGACAGGTTCAATTCAGCCAGACTGCGGTTGAGTTTCTCTTCCAGTTCCAGATCGACGGGGGAATAGCCGGTCGACTCCAGCATCCCTCGCAGCCCACCATCGGGCGGCAGCTCCGGCCCCGGTTCTTTGTAGGTGATGAACGGGTTGAGGTGCTTCCGCAGGATCTTGGCCGCTTCGACCAAGGCCATTTCGGGCGTGATTGTGCCGTTCGTCCAGATGGCCAGCTTCACACGATCGTAGTTGGTACGCTGACCAACGCGGGTCTCGGAAATCTGGAAGTTCACGCGTTCCACAGGTGAGAACAGTGCGTCGAGCGGAATGACGCCCGGCTCCGATTCCTTCTGCGTCTGGTCATCGACGGGAACGTAGCCGCGGCCGTTCTCGACCGTCAGTTCCATATGAAACGGCACATCGTCGGTCATCGTGGCGATGATCAGGTCCGGAGTCAGGATCTCCACCTGATCGTCGGAAATGATGTCAGCACCAGTTACAACGCCCCGCGTGTGCTTCTCAATTCGCAGAGTGCGCGGACCACCGGAGTGATTCTTCACGACCAGTGACTTGATGTTGAGGCAGATGTCCGTGACGTCTTCGACCACGCCGGGGATCGACGTGAATTCGTGCTGGACACCCTGAATACGGACGCGGGTGACGGAGCTGCCTTCCAGGCTCGAGAGCAGAATGCGGCGGAGGCTGTTGGCAATGGTCGCACCAAAGCCCCGCTCAAACGGTTCCGCGCTGAACTCCGCGTACCGGGCTGTGGCGGTCGTGCCGTCCATCACCACACGGCTGGGCAACTCCAGTCCACGCCAGCGAATTCGCAACATGTGCTTGTGTCCTGAAAAACTCGATCCCTGGGGAGGCGAAATTCTCTATCGGGAGAATTGCGATCCCTGAGACCTGGACTGTAACGGCGGTCAAAAGAGGCGGTCAATTTCCCGACGACAGATCACACTCGTCAGCCAAACCGCCTCTGAAATCAAACTCACGTCTCGGAGCGTCGATTGCGGTGCATTGCTTGCGTGATCGGCGCTTCGGCTGAAAGGAAGCCCTCTCGAGTGCGGGACGCGAGCTGGCAACCCGCTCCCACATCACACGCGACGCTTCTTTGGCGGACGGCAACCGTTGTGCGGCAGCGGGGTGACATCTTCGATCAGCTTGATGGAAATGCCGGCGGTCTGCAGTCCGGTAATGGCGCTTTCACGCCCCGAACCGGGTCCCTTGACTCGAATTTCCATTTCCTTGACGCCAAACTTGCGGGCCTTGTCGGCACATGTTTCGGACGCCCGCTGAGCGGCAAACGGGGTGCTCTTGCGGCTCCCCTTGAAACCCATCGAACCGGCCGTCGCCCAGCACAGCACTTCGCCGTTGGTGTCGGTGATCGTCACAATCGTGTTATTGAACGTGGCCTTGATGTGGGCAATGGCCCGGGTCACGTTGCGACGGACGCGCTTCTTCTTGTTCTGAACTGCCACGCCTGAAATTCTCCGAAGAACACGAGACGTCCGCGGACTGCCGGGTGGATTTCCAGGCATGTCCGCAGACAGATGACTCTTGGTATCTCATTGCTGGCCACCCACTCGTGGGGACCCGCCACTCGTTTCCGCACCGGCGGCTTACAAGCGGTATCCTGCCGCCGAAGACGTCGGCCTTGACTGCCCCACCCGACTTGAGCCGCGTTCGCCTGCAGCCAGACGAAACAGTCCAGCCAGCCTGGCCAAGCCGGTACCCGGACTCAGCCAGCCAACATCAATGGCGCATGTCCTTGACGCCCTTTTTGCCGGCCACGGTTTTCCGCGGGCCTTTTCGCGTACGGGCGTTGGTCTGAGTGCGCTGCCCGCGAACGGGGAGGCCCTTGCGATGCCGCATGCCGCGGTACGAGTGAATGTCCCGCAGGCGGCCGATGTTCTGGGCGATCTGCCGGCGCAACTGACCTTCGATCACGAAATCGGTGTCGAGCAGGCTGTTGATCCGGGCAATATCGTCGTCGTTGAGCGTTTTGGCTTTCACCGTCGGCTCGACGCCAATCTTCCGCAGAATTTCGATCGCAGTGACGCGGCCGATACCAAACAGGTAAGTCAGCGAAATATACGCCGGCTTATCGTTGGGCAGGTCGACCCCCTGAATACGTGGCATACAAGAATCCTCAGCAGGACGATTTCACGCCGGACAATTAGCCCTGGCGCTGCTTGTGACGCGGATTGGACGAACAGATCACATACACGAGACCTTTGCGCCGCACCATCTTACAGTGCTCACAAATCCGCTTGACGCTGGCGCGAACCTTCATTGTCGTAAGCTTATCTGGGTTGTGGCAGATCGGCTGGAATCCCGCGATGCGTCGGCACCGCCCGGAAGTTCGGCCCATCCCTCAACGGACGGCCCGAAAGCTCGATCACCAAGGCACAATTCCGCGGCGAAACAGTTCCCCCGCGGATCAGATCTAGTGTGGAAATACCCCGTCCAATACTCCCCGCGGGGCTCGCAGGAAGTCACTGGCGGCAGACCATTCCACTAGAGACGAATCCGCCCCGGCGAAATAACCCCGGGGCGGTTTGGCATCAATCCGCGGAGTATAAACAGCCCCTGCCCGTTTCAACAACTGTCAGTTCCTCGAATTTTTGGGATCGACCATTGCTTTTTCGGCCAGACCCGTGATCTCCCTGACCGAAGGGCCGCTTTGCGACGGTTGTTCCAGCCGCCTGAACACCACTGGCAGGACCTGGTCGGTCGGTCCAACGCGGGACGGATTGCGGCGGATTTCCTACCCGTCACGGGAGTCCGAGAACACGCTTGACTACAGCACCGTCAAACGCTCGGCACCATCGGCGGTCACCGCCACCGTGTGCTCGAAATGGACGGCGTCGCTGTGGTCAACGGTCCTCACCGTCCAGCGATCTTCCAGCAGACCGACATCGGGTCGACCGGCAGTCAGCATCGGTTCGACAGCCAGCACCAACCCCGGCTTGAGCTGGAAATCGCTGGCCCGGTGAACGTCGTCGGTGAAGTTGGGAACTTCAGGATCCTCGTGCATCTCCCGGCCAAGTCCATGCCCTACAAAATCCTTCACCACCGAAAACCCAGCCTCAACCGCCAGGGCTTCCATTTGTGCAGCAATTTCAGACCACCAGCGTCCCGGACGCATCTCGGCGATCGCCAGGTTCAGTACCGCGGCGCCAACCTCGCAAATCCGCTGTCGCGCGGGTGAGGTATCCCCCACGGGATACGTCCAGGCGGCATCGCCGCACCAGCCCTGCAGGCGACAACCGGTATCAACGCTCACGATGTCGCCCGCCACCAGCTTCCGCGGGCCCGGGATGCCGTGCACCACCTGCGAATTCACAGAAATGCAGGTCACCGCTGGATAGGGAGTCGGCCCGGGGACTCCCTTGAACAACGGCGTCGCCTTTTCCGCGAGGAAGAATGCCTCGACTTGGCGATCAATTTCAGCCGTTGTCACGCCGGGAGTCATCAGGCCGGCCACGATCTCGTGCGCCCGCGCCACCAGACGGCCCGCGGCCCGCATCGACCTGATCTGCGCGGCTGACTTGAGCTTCATCGCCGAGTGTTGCCTTGCCTTGCAAAAGCGATCGCACGACTCGTGCGGCACAGACTACGAGTTCCAGTCCTGACCATGTCCCTGAGCTGGTTACGACCGGAAACCCATCAAAGCCAGCGGCCGCGGCCCGCCAGCGAGCCACGGCCGAAATCACAACCTCGCGGCCGGGTCCCATTCCGCGATGCGAAACGAGCCCCCGCCCCCTGGCATCACACTTTGTCGGCTTCGAGCAAGCCGGTGTAATTCCGCATGACGAGATGACTGTCGATCTTCTGGACCAGATCGAGTGCCACCGACACCACGATCAGCAGGCCCGTACCCCCGTAGAAACTGGCGATCATAAACGGAATGTCCAGCGACGTGGCCACCAGCGTCGGAATGATGGCGATCACCGAGAGGAACGCCGCACCGACATACGTGATTCGGCTGATGACCTGTTCCAGGTACGCGGCCGTCCGCGAGCCGGGGCGATAGCCGGGGATGAAGCTGCCATAGTCCTTCAGGTTGTCCGCCATGTCCTTGGGATTGAAGGTGATGGCCGTCCAGAAGTAGCAGAAGAAGTAGATCAGCGCCACATACACCACGGTGTAAACGAGCCCGCGCTGCTGGCCAAATGCGTTGGACGCCGCCGAGAGAAACTGGCTTTGGTCGAAGATGCGGGACAGCTGAGCGAAGATGAAGTACGGAATCGTCAGGAGGCTGCTGGCGAAAATGATCGGCATCACGCCGGCCTGATTCACTCGCAGCGGCAGGAACTGGCGACCACCCACCATCCGGCGGCCACGCACGTGCTTGGCCGACTGGATCGGGATTCGACGCTGAGCCTGCGTGATCGCCACGACCACCACGACGATGAACAGGAAGATGGCACCCAGCATGATCAGCTTGTCGACACCGCGCTCCGTTCCGACACCGACACCGTTCTCAAACGCAGGCAGCAGGAACTCGTACCCGGCCGGAATCATCTGGGCCAGAATGCCCGCCATGATGAGCAGGCTGATCCCGTTGCCGATTCCGTACTCGTCAATCTGCTCGCCCAGCCACATCAAAAACACCGTCCCGGTGGTCATGACGAATGCGCCGAGCATGTAGTAATACCAGACATCGTATTCGGCATAGATCAGCGAATTGCCCGACCCCAGACCCTGGCCAAGGGCAATCAGCCAGAAGTAGCTTTGGACCAGACAGATCAGCACGGTGAAGTACCGGGTGTATTCGTTGATTTTTCGCCGCCCCGCCTCGCCCTCTTTCTGCAGTTTCTCCAGCGGCGGATAGACGGTGCCGAGCAACTGCAGAATGATAGAAGCCGAGATATAGGGCATGATACCCAAGCCGAAGATCGTGGCGTTCCCCAGGCTGGATGCCGAGAACATCGACACAATCTGGATGACCTGGCCCAGTCCTCCGTCCCCGCCAGATTCCTTGAAGCTCTCCATCTGTTCGTTGAAGACTTCCTGGTTGATCATCGGCAGCGGGATCCAGAATCCCATGCGATAAACGGCCAGCAGAATCAGCGTCAGAAAAATCTTCTGGCGCAGTTCGGGAATGCGGAAGACAGTAATCAGCTTTTCGAACATCGATCGAGTCCCAGCGCCGCTACCAGTGAGCGGCCAGTTCCATGCAGAAATTGCAGGGGAAACGTCGGCCCAGGAATTTTCTGTGCCTTCTCACCTGCCGGAACAAGTTGTCCCACAGACGCTCAATTCACTCAACTGCAGACGGGCGGGAATTCACCCAGCCTGTCGAAAACCCACAAAACACAACCCTTCGTCATCCCGCCCGCGACCAACCGAGCGGACCGCTGCCCGCGACATGTCGGCCGACAAGACGGCAGTCAACGGGCGCAAGCCGACCTCGACGTGGCGGCGAGATTGAGGAGCCGCGAACTCGCACTTGCCTCGGCGATGCCCCTGCTGGTCCGGCAGACACTCGCCGCAGTCCGAAAAAAAAGGCGGGCCAGAACGTGCCGTCACGCCCATCGCCCGCCTCGCACAGGTTGCCTCGCCACGCCATCCGCTATTCGGCTGCGACTTCGACCAGCACGATCGTTTCGACAGTTCCGCCAGCTTGCGTGATCTTCTCGGCGGCTTGCACGCTAAACCGATGCGCACGTACCGTCAACTTCTTGCTGAGGTCGCCGTTGGAGAGCACCTTCAGGGCGTCGTACTTAGCCTTGACGAGTCCCTTCGCAGACAACGTCTCCGGGCTGACCGTTTCACCAGCTTCGAAGTACTTCTCCAGCAGGTCCAGGTTCACAATGTGGACCTTCGTCGCGAAGGCAGCGTTGTTAAAGCCCCGCTTGGCAACGCGACGGAAGACCGGCTTCTGTCCGCCGTCAAAACCGGCCCGCGCCTTGTAACCGCGGCGGCTCTGAGCACCCTTGTGACCGCGACCGCAAGTCTTGCCGTGACCGGAACCAACGCCGCGACCGACGCGCTTGCGCTTTTGGTTCTTGTGAATCCCACGATGGACGTCATCGATAATCATTAGACCTTAACTCCCCGCAACCGGGCCACGTCTTCGCGAGTGCGCAACTGCGTCAACGCGTCAAACGTCGCTTTGACCAAGTTGATCGGGTTCGTCGAACCACGTGCCTTGGTCAGAATGTCTTTAATACCGACCGACTCCACGACCGATCGCACACTGGCTCCGGCGATGACGCCGGTACCCGGCAGAGCCGGCATCAGCAGCACGCGTGCAGAACCAAACCGGCCTTCTACGGCGTGAGGGATGCTCGTGCCATTGAGGGGAATACGGATCTTGCGACGGTTGACCGAGCGAACGGCTTTGTCTACGGCGATCGGAACTTCGCCCCCTTTGCCGTAACCCCAGCCCACTTCTCCCGCCTGATTGCCCAGGACGACCATCGCGGCAAAGCTAAAGCGACGGCCCCCCTTCACCACGCACGCACAACGGCGGATGGTGATGACCTTTTCGCCAGAATCCTGTCGCTGCTTGTCGCCGCGGTCTCTTGATCTTGAATCGTTCGACAAAGTCGTGTCCTCGCAGGCCTCGCAGTCACCTTCAGTCGGCAACCACTATATGCACCAGATTGAGCGCCGGAATCGCGCCCCATCGAAGCCCGACCACCGACGGTGGTCCGGCAGAAACTCACATTCTCGCTTTGCTCACTACAACTTGTGGTCGAGTCAGGCTCACGTTGGGCACCGGCCGACACACCAGCAAGCTGACAGTTGTATGCGAACTCAACTGAAAATCCAAACCGCCTTCGCCAAACAGTTCTCAGTTGGGGTGTGACCCCAATTGGGTTGACCTAGAACTGCAATCCCGCTTCGCGGGCTGCGTCGGCAAACGCTTTCACCCGGCCATGATAGCGATACGAACCGCGATCGAATCCGACTTCGGTAATGCCCTTCTCGACGGCCCGCTGTGCGAGCAGCGTTCCCACCTTGCTCGCCGCTTCGACGTTGCCAGCCTTCTTGCCGACGTTGCCAAACGCCTTTTCCAGCGTGCTGGCCGAAACCAGGGTGGCCCCGGCGACGTCGTCGATGATCTGAGCATACATGTGGGAATTGCTGCGGAACACCGACAGCCGCAATTGGCCCGCGGCGCGAACCCGATTTCGCACCCGAAAGGCTCGTCGTTCCCGCCGCTTCTGCACTCGTACGATTGTTTTCATGTGTCTCTCTGGTCCTTCGTCAGCCGGGGCTGACTCCCGATCGGTGATCGAGGTCGCCAGTGCTGCCGACGATGACGTCTGAACAAACTATTCCACAGAACACCAGGACTGCGGTCCAACCAATCCTCACCCCGCCGGTCCCAGACCGGCCAAGGCCAACCCTGCAGCGTGAGGTACACCGCCTGTCCCTCAGTCGCAGACCGCGGCTTAACTACCGAAGGCCTTACCGGCCTTGCGGCGGATGACTTCGTTGGCGTACTTGATGCCCTTACCCTTGTAAGGCTCCGGGGGCCGCACTGAGCGAATTTCCGCGGCAAACTGCCCCGTCGCTTGCTTGTCGGTGCTGCGGATCAGGATGACCGTGTTGGAGGGCAATTCGCATTGCACGCCAGCCGGGATCGGCAACTTGATCGTATTGGCAAAGCCAACCTGCAAAGCAATTTCCTTGCCCTGCAGCGAGGCCTGATAGCCGACGCCAACGATTTCCAGGCGCTTCTCAAACGGCGTCACCACGCCCACCACCATGTTGTTGATGAGGCTGCGGGTCAACCCGTGCAGCGCCTTTGCTTCGCGATCGTCACCATCGCGGGAAACCGTAATTTCCTTGGCCGCCGTGTCCACCTTGACACCAACGCGCTGATGCTTCCGCAGCGTCAGTTCGCCCTTGGGGCCCTTGACCTTGATCGTGTCTCCCTGCAGCGCGACGTCCACGCCCGCGGGGATCGTGATCGGCTTTTTTCCAATTCTCGACATGCTCTCTCTGACTCCCTCTGCCGAACGCGACCTGGCAACACATCCTGCCTGTCGCTCACCGTGGACTGTCTGTGCAGCATCGGCTGCTTTGTCTGAAGCAGCCCGGCTCAAAAACGGGAGCCGTGAGTTCCCAGCCGTGAATCGTTAACCGTTAGTACACGGTGCAGAGAATCTCGCCACCCACGCCCTTGGCGCGAGCTTCGCGGTTGCTCAGCACACCCTGGCTAGTGGTGATGATCGAGACGCCCAGCCCCTGGAGGACCGTGGGCATGCCCCGCACTCCGGAGTAGATCCGGCGACCCGGCTTGCTCGTCCGATCGATCTTTTGAATGACGCGCTCCCCGTTGGGGCCGTACTTCAGTTCGATCCGCAAGACGTTCTGCGGGGCCTGTTCGACAATCTCATAGCCCCAGATGTACCCCTCACGCTTCAAGGCGTCGGCAATGCCGATCTTGAGCTTCGACGAGGGAACATCAACATGGCTGCGCTCAATCGCCACCGCGTTGCGGATGCGTGTGAGCATGTCGGCCACAGGATCGGTCATCATAGGGCGAGTACCTTCCGCTTCCGTTAAAAACACGCCCCGCCCGGGATCAACCGTCTGGCAGAACGTGGTTCCCTGACCATTCCCGGGCAGGGCCTGCGATCTTGAATGAACCTGCTGCGGGCCGGCCTGAAATGGCCAGCCAACTCACACCATCAGAGCTTTGCCGCTACCCTACCCGCAGACAGATGATTGTCCCTCGGGTTGGCCGCCAGCGGACTACCGTGTCTTGACCTCTTCCTTGCGGAAGGGGAGACCCATCTTTTCCATCAGCACGCGGGCGTCGGCATCGTTGGACGCCGTGGTCACAAAAGTGATGTTCAGACCCTGCGTGAACTTGGCATCGTCAGCGGGAACTTCCGGAAACACCATTTGTTCCGACAGACCCATGTTGTAGTTACCACGGCGGTCAAACGCCTTGGGGTTCAAACCGCGGAAGTCGCGCACTCGCGGCAGCGCCAGCGTGATCAGGCGATCGAAGAACTCATACATCCGCTTGCCACGCAAAGTGACGCGAATCCCGACTTCCATCCCTTCCCGCAGGCGGAAACCGGCGACCGACTTGCGCGAACGACAGATGTGCGGTTTTTGCCCGGCCAGCAGCGTCAGATGCTCCATCGCCTCTTCCAGCCGCTTGCGATCCTGCAGAGCCTTACCCAAGCCCATGCTGATCACAATCTTCTCCAGCTTCGGACAGGCGTGCGGATTGTCGCGGCCCAGTTCCTGCTTGAGCGCCGGGAGAATCTCTTCCCGGTATCGAGTCATCAATCGAGCCATACGTCTTCAGTTTCCCGCGGATCGCCGTCGCCGGCGACTCTGCCCTGTTGGTCTCAAACATCCAGTCCTGCTGACTCAGCAAGCTTACTCTCATGCCGCAACTCGTCCCGGCCTCGGACGCGACACCCACAGTCGGTGACGCTCCCTGGTCGGCCGGGTTTATTTTGCTTCTTGTTGATACGCGGGTCGCGCCGGACTGATGACCCCAGCGGACGCGTTGCACTTGCGGCAATAGCGTTCCTTGGAACCGTTCTCAGCGTAACGCAGTGCCAGCCGCGTCGGTGCACGGCAGCTTTCGCAGTAGTACATCACGTTCGATGCGTCGACAGGCATCTCTTTCTGGAGACGACCGCCGGTAGGGCTCTTGGGGTGACCCTTCTTGACGTGACGCATCACCCGATTGACGCCTTCGACGACGAGCTTGTTCTTGTCGGCCAGCACTTCCAGCACACGATGCGGCACAGCCGCTTCGATCTTGGTGCGTTGGGCCCCGGCAATGATGACGACCTGGTCGCCCTTCTTGATCATCATAGTTACACCACCTCGCTCGCGAGGCTCACAATTTTCATGAAGCGACGATCCCGCAGCTCACGAGCCACGGCACCAAAGATTCGCGTACCACGGGGATTGCCGTCTTTGTCGATCAGCACAATGGCGTTCTTGTCGAACCGGACATAGCTGCCGTCAGATCGCCGGGACGACTTCTTGGTCCGGACGATCACCGCCCGCACCACGGAGCCCTTCTTCACGGAACTACCGGCGATCGTCCGCTGCACGCTGACGACGATGATGTCCGCCAGGCTGGCGTGACGACGGCCCGTGCCGCCCAGCACGCGGATGCACCGGGCGGTTTTCGCGCCGGAGTTATCCGCGACATCGAGCACTGTCTGCATCTGGATCATGACTGTATCCCTTCTCGGCCGCGATGGCAAAACCGTCCAGCGGTACCAAGTTCACAACGGCCTAAAACCTAGCCCTCAGAACCACTGCCACCCGCGCCGTCGACCTTCGCCATTTCGGCGTCGGTCACCTTCGCGGTCTTTTGGCCAGGCACGCGGGCCCGTTCCACAATCCGCACCAGTGACCAGCACTTGGTACGCGACAGCGGCCGTGATTCTTCAATCTCCACCGTATCGCCAGTCCGTGACTCGTTGTTCTCGTCGTGAACGTGGCAGACCGTCCGGCGTGAGACCGTCTTGCCATACATCGGGTGCTTGACGCGACGCGCCACTTCCACCCGACGGGACTTGTTCATCTTGTCGCTGGCGACCACGCCGATCAGACGTCTCTTCATACCAATTCAACCCTGAGGGCTGCTGGCCGTCGCGAGCCAATCGATTCGCAGACTGCCGACAGAAAAATGTGCTGTGCCTGTAGTGAAACTGTAGTCCCGACCGCTACCGCCACCCGCCCGACTAAGCTCCGGCGGCCAGTTCCCGCTGCCGGCGAATCGTGTAAATCCGGGCGATCTCGCGACGCAAGGCGCGACGGTCATTCGCCGAGGACTGAGTGTCCGCAGCGGTCTGCAACTGAATTTCAAACAGCCCCTTCTGGGCCAGCTTGAGCGTCAGTGCCAGTTGTTCGTCGCTCATCTCCCGCAGTTCTTTGGGAGTCGTCGTCTTCGCATGTGCGGCCATGGCCGTTCAACCCTGTTACAAAAAGCGTCACCGAAAATCATCACACGACAGACTTCAACCGCAACCAGCCACGCATTCGTCACGCCCAACCATAACCGCACGCGTCAACCTGACTGGCAGCGGACGCTCCCAGTCATCAATGGCCGGGCTGGCGAGCGACCATCCGCACGCGGACGTTCAGTTTGTGTGCCACGCGAGCAAAGCAATTGCGGACGAGGTCCGGCGGCGCACCTGCCACTTCAAACAACATCGTGCCCGGCTTGACCACAGCCACCCAGCGGTCGACGTCGCCTTTACCCTTACCCATGCGGGTTTCGAGCGGCCGCGACGTCACCGGCTTCTGCGGGAAGACGCGGATATACAGCCGCCCCTGACCACGAATGTACTGATTGGCCGCGATGCGGCACGCTTCAATCGTGCGGCCCGTAATGTGACCCTGATCGAGACACTGCAGGCCGAATTCACCAAAAGCCACCGTATTGCCCCGGGTCGCGTTACCTCTTATGCGACCTCTTTGGACCTTTCGATGCTTTACCCGCTTTGGCATCAGCGCCATTGAGTGCCTCCTGATCCGCGTAATTTCCAAGATCGATCCACACCTTCACACCGAGAGAACCCTGTGCGGTCCGGGCGGTGGCAAAGCCGTAATCGATCTTGCGTTGCAATGTGGAAAGGGGAATTGATCCCCGACTGGCCTTTTCGCAGCGAGACATTTCTGCCCCGCCCAAGCGGCCGGACAACACGACCTTCACTCCAAACGCATTCGTTTCCATGACCTGCTCCAGCGCACGCTTGGTTGCGCGGCGGAAGCTGCCGCGTTTTTCCAACTGCTGGGCAATGTCCTCTGCCACCAGTTGGGCCGACTTGAACGGAGTGCTCAACTCGACAATCTTCACATCCATTCGGCGACCAACCAGGTCCTCCAGTTCAGCCTTCAGGCGGTCAATTTCCCGACCGTTCTTGCCGATGATGATCCCGGGCCGGGCCGTGTGCAGATGCACAACCACCTGATCGCGAGTTCGTTCAATCGTCACCTGGGCGATGCTGCCGAACTTGAACTTGTCCTTCAGGAACTTCCGGATCTTGAAGTCTTCGATCAACAGCGAACCGAATTCGCGCTTCGAGGCGTACCAGCGGCTCCGCCATTCCTCGGTGATGCCCACCCGGAAGCCCGTCGGTCGCGTTTTCTGTCCCATAGTTGTACCGCCTGACTCAGTCTGAGAAATCTGTCCGTTGCCTGAACGCCATGAAGTGAACTGGCAGCCTCAAGCCCAAACCTCGCGAGCGGTTTCGCCGGTTGGGGCGAGGGCCGCAATGCGAATGTTCATTCCGCGAAAACTACTCTGCTTGTGCGACGGGAAAATCAATGCCGACCGAGATGTGCGCGAACCGCTTGCGAATCACGAAGGCCTGACCACGTGACATCGGACGAATCCGCTTGAACATCGGACCGCCGTCCACCCGAGCCTCGGAAATCACCAGGCTGCCGGCATTGCGCTGACCTTGCTGCTCTGCATTGGCGACGGCGCTCTTGAGCACGTCCTCCAGGTAACGGGCACCACGGTTGTGCATGTACCGAAGCTGGTTGAGACCATCTTCGGCCGACTTACCGCGAATCAAATCCGCGAACGGTCGGACCTTCTGTGCGGAGATCCGGGCGAAGCGGTGTGTAGCTCGATATTTTGCCATGTTTCAATCCTCGGAGCAGAAGCCAGCCAGGCTGCCGCCGCATCAACTGCTCGATGAACCCACTGCTTAGCGTTTGCCCTTGGCCCCGTGGCCGCGGAAGGTTCGGGTCGGGGCGAATTCACCCAGCTTGTGCCCGACCATTTCTTCCGTCACGTACACATTGATGTGCTTGCGACCGTCATGCACGAGGAACGTGTGGCCAATGAAATCCGGGGAAATCGTTGACGCCCGCGCCCAAGTCTTGATCGGCTCCTTGCGGCCGCCATCATCCAGCTTGGCGATCTTCTTCAGGAGCTTCACATCAATGTAAGGCCCCTTCTTCAGCGATCGACCCATAACTCAGTTTCCCCAAATCGGACCGGAGCAGGCTCCAGCCGCAGAATGACCACACCTCAGGAACACGTTGACAACACACTTCGGAGCCAAGACCGGCGAATGTCCGCCTGGAACTTACACCCCTCCAGCCAATTGATCGCAATCTGTCTTGCTGCAAACCATCTGCTGGCAACCCGCCAGTCGTCAGATCTTCAACTGGCCATAGCGACGTGACCAGCGACGGCGAACGATCGCCTTGGACGATGGTTTGCGACGCTTACGGGTGCGCCCACCCTTGGCGAGTACGCCGGTCGGGCTACACGGATGACGGCCCCCGGAAGACTTGCCTTCGCCCCCGCCCATCGGGTGGGCGATCGGGTTCTGAGCCACGCCGCGAACATGCGGACGACGACCCTTCCAGCGCTTCCGTCCCGCCTTGCCCAGGCTGACGTTGATATGGTCAATGTTGGACAACTGGCCGATCGTGGCCCGGCAGCTACTGGGCAAACGACGCACTTCACCCGAGGGGAGCGTGATCTGGGCCCACTTGCCTTCCGTCGCGTTCAGCGTGGCACCAGTGCCGGCCCCGCGGCACATCTGCCCGCCACGGCCCGGCTGCAGCTCGACGTTGTGGATCATCGTGCCCGGCGGGATGTTCGCCAGTGGCATACAGTTACCCAGCAACGGCTCTAGACGCTCGCCGCTTTCGACCTTGGCACCGGCGGCCAGACCCTGCGGAGCCAAAATGTAGGCGCGCTCGCCACCATCATACTCGATCAGCGCGATACGCGTTGAGCGGTTGGGATCATACTCGACCGAAACCACCTTGGCGACACCCGGCTGCGACCGCTTGAAGTCGATCAGTCGGTACAGCTTGCGGTGACCACCCCCGCGATGCCGGGCCGTGATCTTGCCTTCATTATTGCGGCCACCAGTGCGGGTGATGCGTACCAGCAGACCCTTTTCAGGCTGCTTTTTGCGATCGGTAATTTCCGCAAAATCGCTGACCGACCCGCCTCGGCGGCCGGCAGACGTCGGCTTGTAGAATCGAAGACCCATGACTGATGACTTTCCTACAGGTTAACCTGTACGGTGTTTCAACGGCTGGTAGTCGGAAGAGCGACTGGCTTAGTAGAACGAGATTCGATCGTCTTCGTGCAACTCGACGATGGCCCGCTTCCAGTCCCGGCGGTGTCCCGCGTGCCCCTTCACACGACATGGCTTACCATGCCGGTGCTGAGTCCGGACCTTCTTGACCCGCACTTCCCACAGATACTCGACCGCCGCCTTAATTTGATCCTTGGTCGCCGAGTCATGGACTTCAAACGCATATGCGTTCAACTTCTCAGACGCATGCGTCGACTTCTCGGTCACCAGCGGACGCACGAGCACCTGATGGGCTTCGAGCACCAGCGTCTGGTTTTCCGGACTTTTCTTGAAGGCAGCCGCCATATTCCACCTGCTTGATGACATCCACTGCGGCTAGCCGCAGGAAACCGCGATCACTTCGACATTCATCCAACTGACGCCAGAACCGCCTTTGGTTCAGGCAACCTGCTCGGCCGGCTTCGACGGCGAGCCCTGTCGCAAGCGATCAAGGGCCTCGCGAGTCACAATCAGCATCCGTTGGCGGAGCAGATCGTAAGCATTCAAATTGTCCGATACCGAAACCTGTAGCGACTCAATGTTGCGGGCCGAACGCCACAGTTCCGGGTTGTGAGAGTCAATCGTCAACAATGACGAGGTCGTATCCACACCCAGCTTCTTCAGCATCGTCGCCACATGGCGGGTCTTGGGCTCGGGCAGATCGATCGAGTCGATCACCTTCACCTGGTTGTCCTGAAATTTGGACAACAGAGCCATCCGAGTTGCCAGGCGAACGGCCTGACGAGGAAGCCGATAGCTCCAGTCCTTCGGCACCTTGGCAAATGTGTGACCCCCACCCCGACGAATGGGACTCCGCTTGGTACCCATACGGGCGCGGCCGGTGCCCTTCTGTTTGAACAGCTTTTTCGTCGTTCCTGCCACCATGCCACGAGTCAGCGTCTGCACCGTGCCAACGCGCTTGTTGGCTTCGTACATGACGACCACATCGTGCAGCAGTTGCTTGTTGATCGACTTGGCGAGTTCGTCCGGAGAGAACGAATACTCCCCGACCTGCTGGCCATTCTGATCGTAAACGGGCACGGAAATCATGTTGAACTCACGAACTGAAAGAGACCCACGACCGAACTTTCGAAAATCTCGCCGCAGGTTTGAACGTACCTGCGGGCGTCAGCGACTGTCCAGCCTGTTGACTAATCCACCTTGTTGGTGGCACGGACGGTGACAAAACCACCGGTGGGTCCGGGGACCGCACCCCGTACAAGCAACAGGTTGTTCTCTGTGTCGATCCGCACCACCGTCAGAGCCCGCACCGTAATCCGCTTGCCGCCGTAACGGCCGGGCATGCGGGTCCCCTTGAACACACGACCAGGATCGGTGCGGTTACCCGTCGAGCCCCCTTGGCGGTGCACCTTTTTGGCACCGTGAGCCGCAGGCATCCCGGCGAAGTTATGCCGCTTCATAACGCCCGAAAAACCACGACCCTTGCTGATCGCGATGACATCCACCTTCTTGATCTCTGCAAATTGCCCGACAGTCAACAACTGCCCAACTTCGCAACCGTGAGCCTCGCCATCGGTACGAAACTCGCGGACGAACCGTTGCGGCTCGCAACCTGCCTTGGGGGGCAGTTCGCGACCGGC
>JBGSIP010000403.1:0-3743 GCA_041742495.1 Planctomycetaceae bacterium | reverse complement strand
TTCTGCAGCACGGCCACCGCGGCGGAGGGATCGACCGCGGATTCCGCGGCCAAGCCTAGCACGGCCTGCGCGAACATGCCCAGAGAGAGACTGGCGGCCAACATCTGGTGCCGGGTGTGCGGAAGCAAGGGCATCGAGTTTACTCCGTCGGGGTCCACGCGAAATCGAAGCAGGGAGCCGGCCACCGGGCCCGGTCCACCGTCAAATCCAACACCGTCAAGTCCAACACAGTCACATACAAAGCTGCCAAATCCAGCACCGCCCGTCTACGACACGGGTGAGTCTGTCGCATTCAATTCCGGCCTCGAGAAGTCTACCAAAGACGGGTGCGACTGGGCCAACGCTCGGCTGTCAGGTCTCCGGGCGGCAGTCAGGTCACTCGGCGGCTCGCAACGGGGAGCCATCTCTCGAGACCGGAGGGAGTGCCTGAAACACGAGGCAGGGTCAGGGTTGCAAATTCCCCGACGGGTGATAAACTCCCGGGCCTACAAGCAATGTCGATGTAGCGCGAGAGCGGCTGCCGGCGGTTACATGGGGTATCCGTACGGAGAGGCGGCTGGATTTGTCGGTTGAAGAGGCAGGCGGATGTCGATTACCAAGGAGCAGAAGACGGCACTGATTGGCGATTTTGGCCGGTCAGACGGTGACACTGGTTCTCCAGACGTGCAGGTGGCGGTGCTGACGCATCGTATCAACGCACTGACGGATCACCTCAAGTCTCACCAGAAGGACCACGCCAGTCGCCGTGGGCTGCTGATGCTGGTCAGTCGTCGTCGCCGCCAGCTCGACTATCTGAAGAAGACCAGCCCGCATCGCTATGCGGAGCTGCTCGAACGCCTTGGCATTCGTAAGTAGCCTGAATGGAACACCCGGCTGGCCCTGCCCGTCGGGTGTGTTCGTTTTGACAGCGTCCTCGGGCACCGCTGCAGCTCGCTCCGGTTCGGGGCAAGGCCTCTCCCGGTCGAACGCAAGGGCCTGCCTTGGTCAGCGCTCGGCACTCGGGGTTGGCCATCTCGCGGGAATCAGGGAGTTTGACCGTCCTGCGAAGTGGGCCGAAGCGGCTTCGGCGACTGTCCACACGGGGGGCCGAATCTGCGAGCAGGCTGTGGCCAGCAGGTTGGCAGGCAGTGTTTTGAGCAAACGGGACAACGACCGACTCTGCCAGCGGTTCCACGTCCCCCGTGCCGGTTTCGGAGCACGCTTTGACAAGGGTTTGGCCAGCTCCTCGGAGGGCTGGCGCTGTGCGATCCACCCCAGGCTCCTCACTGGATGACCAAAGGTGGGCTCATTGCGGATTCTGGGTTGCCGCAGGGCGGTCTGGGTCGAGTGAGCTGTGGAGTGTGAATGAGTGGTATGGCGTGGAGGGGATGGTGGGCGTGGATTTATTGCGGTGCGGGCGGGTGGTGCGGCAGTGTGACGTTGGCAGGTCGGTTGTGGCAGGAAATGACATCTAGGTCGACAGACCGGGGCTGCGTTCTCAGATGGGACGAACGCCGGCCGGAATCGACCACATTTGGGATGGAAGGTAAGACTCCGTGAAGGTTCAAGTGACGAAGGAAATAGCCGGGCGGACGCTGTCGCTGACGACGGGCGAAATTGGCAAGCAGGCGAGCGGCGTGGTGCTGGTGCAGTACGGCGAAACCGTGGTGATGGTGGCGGCTCAGGTGGGTGGCGGCCGTGAGGGACTCGACTTCTTCCCGCTTACCGTGGATTACCGCGAGCGCTATTCCGCCTCGGGGCGCTTCCCCGGCGGATTCATCAAGCGCGAAGGCCGCCCGTCGAATCACGAAATTCTGACCATGCGATTGACCGATCGCCCGCTCCGTCCGCTGTTCCCCAAGGGGTACCGCGACGAAGTTCAAATTCAGTCGGTCGTGCTCTCCTGCGATCTGGAAAATCTTCCGGACGTCTGGTCGATCAACGGTGCCAGCGCCGCCTTGCACGTCAGCCCGGCGCCGTTCCGCGGACCGATTGGTGCCTGCCGGGTCGGACTGCTCGACGGCAAGTTGATTGCATTCCCCACGCACGAGCAATTGCAGACCAGCGACCTGGACCTGGTCGTCGCGGGGAGCAAAGACTCGGTCCTGATGATCGAAGGCTTCGGCAGCCAGATTCCCGATGACGAAATGGTGAAGGCCATTTCCTTCGCTCATGGTTTCATCCGCGAACTCTGTGCCCTGCAGGAAGAGCTGGCTCGCAAGGTGAACGTGCAGAAGCCCGCTCTCCCCGCGGCCCCCGAGAATCCGTTCCTGTCGATCGTGAAGTCCGAAGCATTTGGCCAGATTCAAAAGGCCAAGCAGGCCGGGACCAAGCACGAACGTGCCGACGCCGTGCGGGCCGTCCGCGAATCGCTGATCGCCAAGCACTTCCCCAACGGTGCCGTCGAGAACTCTGCCGGGCAGAAGCTCGAACAGTTGAAGGATGCCTTCTACAACGTCGAGCGGGATGCCGTCCGCGATCTGATCCTCAAGGGGACGCGACTGGATGGCCGCAAGGCCGGTGATCTGCGACGAGTCGACTGTCAAGTCGCCCTGCTCCCCCGCGTGCACGGTTAGGCCCTGTTTACCCGTGGCGAAACCCAGTCGCTGGCCACGGTCACGCTGGGAACCACGCGCGATCAGCAGCGGGTCGAGAACCTGTTTGGTGAATCGTCCAAGCGCTTCAGTCTGGACTACAACTTCCCGTCGTACTCCGTGGGCGAAATCAAGCCGATCCGCGGCCCCGGACGCCGTGAAATTGGCCACGGAGCCTTGGCCGAGCGGTCAGTGGCTCCGGTGCTGCCGGAAGCGGAACAGTTTCCGTACACGATTCGCGTGATCTCCGACATCACGGAATCGAACGGCAGCAGTTCGATGGCTTCGGTCTGCAACGCTACGCTGGGTCTGATGGACGCCGGTGTGCCGATCAAGCAGCCCGTCGCCGGGATCTCAATTGGCCTCGTGAAGGAAGGTCAGAACTACACCCTCCTGACCGACATCATGGGGGACGAAGATCACTATGGCGACATGGATTTCAAGATCGCCGGCACCCAAAAGGGGATCACGGGGATTCAGCTCGATCTGAAGATCGACGGGATCAACGAGGAGATCATCCGCAAGACGCTGACGCAGGCTCGGGCGGCCCGCATTGACCTGCTGCGGTCGATGTTGTCGGCCATTCGTCGTCCGCGGGCTGAGATTTCCAAGTTCGCTCCGCGACTGCTGACCATCAAGATCGATCCGGAAAAGATCGGCCTGCTGATTGGCCCGGGCGGCAAGACGATTCGCGCCATTCAGGAACAGACCGGTGCCACCATCGACGTGCAGGATGACGGTACGGTGACGGTGTCGGGCGACTCGCTGGAAAAAGCCGAAGGCGCTTATGCTCGCATCGAAGCGATGACCGCCGAAGTGAAGGTCGGCAAGGTCTACGAGGGAACGGTTTCATCGATCAAGGACTTTGGTGCCTTTATCGAAATCGCTCCGGGTAAGGATGGCCTCTGCCACATCAGCGAGCTGTCGGACGGTTACGTCAAGTCGGTCGGCGAGATCTGCAAGGTGGGTGACCGCTTCCCGGTGAAGGTGATTGCCGTGGACGACCAGAACCGCATCAAGCTGTCGCGCAAGGCCCTGCTGGTGGAAGCCAAGTCGGGTGGAGCCGCGCCGGCACCCGCCTCTGCCGAAGAAGACCTGAGCTTTGAAGACTAGTGCAGCTGACTGACCACGGAACTTTCTGCGAGAGTTCCGCTGGCCAGTGAGTTCTCG
>JBGSIP010000402.1:0-2180 GCA_041742495.1 Planctomycetaceae bacterium | reverse complement strand
GGGCTCGCTCCGCAGCGTGCAGGGCGGTCTCTTCATCCGCCAGGCTCCAGGGGAGCATGTCGAGAGTGGCCGGGTCATCGACCGTTTGCATGCTGGCCGAGCCATCCGCCAGCACCACCACGGTCTGCGGCGTGGGGGTGCGTGTCACGGCGGTCCACGTGGGCTGCAACACCAGCCAGACGCAGACTCCCACCGCCAGCGTCCGCAGCAGCGCGAACACCAGACTCCACCACCGGCCCACCACACGACGCTCGCGCCACAACAACAGTGCCGTCAGCGTCAGCAACAACGCCAGCAGCACCCCGCCGCCCGTCAACCCCAACGGGCCATCGAACGTCAGTCGCGATGTCGTTTCTGTGGCCAGCTCACTCGCCATCTGCGCCTTGCCTCTCCATTGACGCGTCACCGCGTGCTCTCATCATCCCGCCTGCGGCCGAACGCCACCAAACCGCCGCCGCGATGTATATCCCGCCAACCCCAGTTCCAGCATCAGGACCAACAGCAGTGCAACCAGCAGTTGCCACCACACACCCACGAGTGAACGATCAGCGGCAGTGGCCGCACGGGTCACAGCCGACATCACCGTCGCGCCATCGGTGTTGGCCTCAAAGCGGATCGACTCACCAATCGACAATGCCTGCCATGCCTCCTTGGTCAGCGTTTGCAAGTCCGATTCCCCGGCATCACGCACCACCTGAAACGGAACCACCAGCGACTGTTCCCCCACCCGATTCACAGTCAGTTGATACGCACCCGGAATCCGCGTGCGGAAAAAACTGAGTTGCTGTGCTCCTCCGACCGTGCGACTCACGACCGGGAATTCGTCACCGCGGGGAGTCGTCACTGTCGCTACGCCCCCCTCGTTGCTGACCGCCAATTCATACGACAACCGATTCCCCGGCCGCACGTTAAACGACGTTGCCGAGGGTTCAGTCAGATACGACAGCCAGCCATTCACCATCACCACGAACGAATTCGTCAGCGGCCAATTGCTCCAGCGATTGTCCAGCGGCAGCGACTGCACTACCACCCGCCCGCGCCCGACAAAGGCCTCCAGCGCCACCGGATCACCGGCTCCCGAACGCAGCAGAGTGCGGGTTTCAATGCCGCTGTCCGCCGCATCCAATCGAAAATAGCGCTGCAGCCGGACTTCATCCAAATCCATCCGATCCACGTCCGCCAACTGACGCGTCGCAATGTGATCGGCCTGCGGGGCGATCACCAGTCCCGCCGAGCCTGTCCCGCGCGCATCCACCAGGCCATTGAGGGCGCACGGAATCAGGCCCTGACCCTGCGCCCGCTGCTGACGATTGAACGTCGTCGGATCGATGCTTTCTCCCAGCGTGACCCACAACCCGCCGCCGTCATCCACAAACTCCCTCAACCGTCGCATGTCTTCCACCGCGGGCAGCGGCACGTTCAACAGAATCACCGCCTGATAGCCCGACAGATCCTCCTGAGCGAGTCGTTCCGCGGGAATCAACCGCGGCTGAAACACCGACTGCCAGCCCATTCGTTCTTCGTCCACGGCACTCCCGCGGCGGGAACTTCCCTCGCGCGTGACGCTGTTGCGCGTCGTCCCGCTGCGCGACGAATTGGTCCCCCCCAGGCGCGGCTGCGTTCCCGTTCGCGCATCTGTGGCGAGTCCATCTCCGCGTCCCAGTGCGGCCAGAAAGAATGCCCCCTCGCTGACTGCCGCCTCATAGGCCCCTTCGCCATACGCGGACGCGGGTTGCACCACCAGCACAGGAATCGACTCGACTACTTCAATCACCGCCACATTGCGATCATCTTCTGCCAGGGAATCCCGAGCCTCGCACTGACATCCAATACGATACACGCCCGCCTGCGGCAATCGCACAACCCAGTCTCGCGTCACCGAACCCTGCGGATCCAGCCCCTCGATGACGTCTTCGGCCGCCGGCACGCCATCCACGGTCCACGTGAGTCCCATCGAGTCGCTGGATTGCAGGCCATGATTCGAAATCAGCGCACGCAGCGTAACAGCCTCCTGTGGAGCAACCCGGTGACGAAACGGCTCCACGCGGTCCACGGCCACCGCCGACGATTGTCCCTCGTCCAGACTCACCGGCAGAAAGTGCACGCTGGTCGGCACGCGGGCCGTTTCGACCACGCGCGCTACCGCCTGCCGCACCCCATCCCCGGCGTCCGCCAATCCC
>JBGSIP010000401.1:0-2705 GCA_041742495.1 Planctomycetaceae bacterium | reverse complement strand
ATGTCGAGCCGCTCATTGCATCAATCGCCGAAGACCCGCACAGCGCATGCCATCTGGCACAGGCCGCTAAAAATAGTCCACATAATCGTGCAGTCTACATAATCGGCCTTGTACTAAACCGCTGACGCGGTAGTGGGTGGTTCGCGGCCGTAGGTTATATCTCAGATTCACAGAAGGCTCCAATCGGAGAAAGATGAAGTGGCTGCGTGCAGCGCTTCCATCAACCTTGATTAGGAGCTTGACCATGACCCCACTACGCCAGCGGATGCTCGAAGACATGGCCATCCGCAATCTCGCCGACAATACCCAATCGTCCTACCTTCAGCAGATCAGTGCCTACGCCAGGTATTTCCATCAAGCGCCGGAAGATCTCGGTCCGGAAGAAATTCGCACTTATCAGCTCCATCTGACGCAAACGCGAATGCTGTCGGCGAGCAGTGTCAGTGTCGCGACGGGTGCCCTGCGTTTCCTGTACAAAGTGACCCTCAAACGAGCCTGGGCCATTGACGAGATACCGATGCCCAAGCGGCCCTTTCGACTGCCGGTGATTCTCGGCGCGGAGGAAGTGATGCACTTCCTCGAGTCGATTGCCAACCGCAAGCACCGAGCGATTCTGATGACGGCCTATGCGGCCGGCTTGCGCGTCTCCGAAGCCATCCACCTCAAGGCCACCGACATCGACAGCCAGCGAATGATGCTCCGCGTGGATCAGGGCAAAGGCCGTAAAGACCGTTACGTAATGCTTTCGCCACGCCTCCTCAACGAGTTGCGCGCGTACTGGAAAGCCGTTCATCCAACGCTCTGGTTGTTTCCGGGCGACCGCCCCGGACAGCCGATCACCCGCACTGCCGTCGAACTGGCCTGCCGGAAGGCGCACCGGGCGTCGGGAATCAGCAAGCCGATTACCCCGCACTCGCTCAGACACGCTTTCGCCACCCACCTCCTGGAGTCCGGAGCGGATTTGCGCACCATCCAACTCCTGCTGGGACATCGCAGCCTGGCCACCACTTCGCGCTACCTGAAGGTCGCCACCACCACCGTGTGCGCCACCATCAGCCCCTTCGACCTGTTGCCCCAGATTTTGCCGCCAACGCCGCCACCGACGCCCGTCTATTTCTGAGGCCAGAGGTGCGTACCACCGGGCTTGAGGTGGCGGACATCTTTCGGCACGCCGGGCCAATTTACCGTCAGCGCCACGCCACCACCCTCAGCCGAGCGCACGGCCGTGTCATGAGCGCGATCGAGCGTTGTCGTACCGCCGCACTCGGGGGGCATGTCGAGCAGTGCGATAGCTGCGGCCATCTGCGCATTTCTTTCAACAGCTGTCGCAATCGGCATTGTCCAAAGTGCCAGTCCCTGGTCCGTGCGCAATGGCTGGAGGATCGGCAGGCCGACCTCATTCCGGTGGAGTATTTCCACGTGGTCTTTACGCTGCCTGAACCCATTGCGGCGATTGCGTACCAGAACAAGGCCGTAGTGTACGACCTCCTGTTCCACGCGACCGCCGAGACCTTGCGCACGATCGCGGCCGATCCAAAGCACCTGGGCGCTGAGATCGGCTTTATTGGCGTCCTGCATACTTGGGGGCAGAATCTGTTGCACCATCCGCATCTGCACTGAGTGGTCCCAGGCGGTGGCCTGAGTGCCGACGGCGAACGCTGGATTTCCTGTCGCTCGGGCTTCTTCCTGCCGGTACGCGTGCTCTCGCGGCTCTTTCGGCGTCTGTTTCTGGCGCAGTTGCTCGCCGCCTTTGACGCCGGCCTCCTGCATTTTTATCACGCGCTTGAAGGGCTTCAGGCACCTGCCGCCTTCGTTCGCTATCTGGCACCGGTACGGCAAACCGAGTGGGTGGTTTACGCCAAGCCCCCCTTTGGCGGTCCCCGGCATGTGCTGGAGTATCTCGGTCGCTACACCCATCGCGTCGCCATTTCCAACCACCGCTTGATCGACTTCTCTGAGGATCAGATCCGCTTTCGCTGGAAGGATTACCGCCACGAATCGCGTCCGAAGGTGATGCAGCTGGCCGCTGAAGAGTTCATTCGACGCTTTCTGCTGCACGTCTTGCCGAGCGGCTTTCAACGGATTCGGCACTACGGATTCCTGGCCAACCGTTACCGTGCGGTCAAGCTGGCTCGCTGTCGGCAGTTGCTGGCCGACCCCGGTCCGCTCGTCCCGCTTCTCGAAGCGCCTCTCGACTACCGCGACCGCTATCAGTTGCTCACGGGACAGTCATTGCGGGACTGCCCAAAGTGCGCTCAGGGTCACATGGCGTGCATCGAAACCTTTATGCCCGGGACACTGCCTCGCGGGCCACCGGAGAGAAGCTCATGACTGTGCCCCCTCGAACGCTACTGAATGTTTCCGGAATTTCTTCACGGAACGGTGGGCGTCCTTTCGACTGGTGCGTCTCATTCCCTCATCATGCGCACTGGCAGTCTTTGGGGTACCCCTTATATCGACCGCCTTTATCCTCTGCCGACCGACGCGTACGCGAAATCAAGGCTTGGCATTCAGAACGACGCCTCGCTTCCTGGCCACGATCCCGATTCAATGCGGCTGCTCTGATTCAATCCCCATAGCGCTACGGCCTTCGCGCTGGTTTAGCACAACAGGATTTTTAGCCTACCGGGCGCGGTACTTATGCTGTGCCGTTCTTCAGCCTCGGTACGCCGCGCCCGCTAACCTAAAAACCCTCTGCCTTATGT
>JBGSIP010000400.1:0-3337 GCA_041742495.1 Planctomycetaceae bacterium | reverse complement strand
GCTGCCGTTGCGGCCGTGGCTGTCGCAGCGGGCGAGGTCGTGGCATCCGCCGATGCCACGGGCGTTTCGCTGCGGCGGAATTTGCCCGCCATTTGGCGCGTCCACGCGCACGAAGACGAAGTCGCCAGGGTGGTGAGGGTGAGGCTCAACAGCACGGACCGTTGCCAGGGATATCGAGGCATGAGTTGTTCTTCTCCCTCGACGAGTGCCGCCGACCGCAGGGCCGACCACATCGCCAACATTCTTGATCTCAACAGGAGGTCAGTTTGCGAGCTACAAGCGGGTTCAACACGCGCTGGTCCCACACGGGTTGAGCCAACACACACAGGTTTCCATGATCGCGAACGACTACTGAGCGAAGACCGGGCCGCTCAAACGAGCGGACGGATGGGCGGAACTGGAATAGCCCGCGGGGAGCACTTCCACATGGCCGCCGCTGCCGAGAATTTCGGAGGGATTGCGCGGATCGGGCGTGCGGCCCCCCATGCGCAGAATGGCCATGGGGCGTCCGCGGCGATCCGCTTCCGCCAGCAGGTTGGTGGATGTCGACAGGGTCTCCGTCGGCAGTCGATCCTGCGACCAGAGTCCCGTATCGGCGACTTGAGGTTGTTCGAGGAAGATCACCTTGGTGACCAGTCGATCGCGCATCGCGGCTTCGATTTCGTCCGCGGCGAATACGATGGGGAGCGGAAACTTGAATTCGGCTCCCTGAGGCGGATGGATGGCATCCAGAAGCTCGATCGACGGATACAGTTCCACACCGGGAAACTCGGGCAGATCGGCAATCCGCAGACGGTACAGATGCCCCACTTCGAGGCGGAACTGGCAGGGAGCGGGTTGCAGGACGGACTGGCGATCGTTCGTCACCATGCCCACTGTGCCGCCGCCGGCGATCTGGAGTTCCACATGCTGAAGCCGGCCTGCTTCTTCAGGATGTGTGGCCATTTCGAAAATGGCCGCATGGCCGGGAGGTGCCAGGTGCGATTGCAGGTGATACCGTCCCGGAACGCCGTGCGTTCCCTGTTGAGCCCACGCCGCGCGGCCGGACAGCAGACATGGGACAATCACCGCCAGGCTCAACAGCCAGGTTCGTGTGTGGGTGCAGCCGGGAGAGTGGGGGGACGCTGTCCGCACGTCAAAGTCTCCGAAAGCATCCGAGTGAACCCGCGGCGGGGTGCTCGTTGTCAACAGGGCGGCGTGGGTCGACCTGACGGGCAGATCGACCCACGTTTCACATTTCCTTCGCGAGGCCACGGACAAGGAGGTGGCCTCGTGTCAGCACCTAGTAACCTTGGCCGGGCGGGCAGTAGCCGCCTTGGGCTCCACCCATCGGTCCGTAAGAGGCCGGAGCCGAGACTTCGCCGGGAGCATACAGCGGATGCTTCTCGGTGATTTCGACATGGCGAACCGGCGGCGGAAGGCGATAGCCGGGCAGAGTCTTCACGTCCACCAGCATGTGGTCGACGGGATCGGGAATGTCCATCGGCGTGTTGTTACGCATCGTGTAGGACTTCAGACCCGCAGGGCCACCCAAGGGTAGCGAAGGAGGGCCGGGGAGTCCGATTGGCGTCGCCGTGATGGGATGACCCCACTGCGGCGCGTTGAAACCAGTCACGGGGCTGTAAGGGGGCATGCCGGGATAGCTGGGACCACCCATCATCTGCGCGGACGGCACAGCAGAACCCGCTCCGATCGGGCCGATGGGCATCGGTTCCGCCAGTTGACCGTTCATGCCATCGACGACAGCATGGCTGGCCTGTGACACTTCTGCGCCGGCACCCGACATTTCCAGATCGACGTTACCAATCCGCAGGACGGCCAGAATGGTGCCGCGGCGATCGGCTTCGTGAACCGGGTCTACTCCGGGATCGAGGCGGGTCGACACGAGTTCTTCCACACCGTCGATGGCCAGATCCTGGAACTGCGGATCGGGCAGGTACACCACCTTGGAGACAAAGTTGTTCGTGTCGACCTGATCGAGATCTTCATCGGTGATCTGGACCGGCACGGGGTTGTGAGCCAGGTAGCCGTCAGTCGTGGGGTGCGACGGATAGACCTGCAGAGTGGGATACAGCGACAGGCCCGGCCGGCGATTGGGAATGTTGGTCAACTTCAACCGGTAGGTGAAACCCTGGTTGAAGTTGTACCGGGCCGGGGCAATCAGCTGGTTCTCAGCAAAAGTGCCACCGATGTCCCAGCCAATGGCCATGCCATTGGGGCCCATGAAGCGGACCTGGCTGGTGCGGGGTGACGTGGGAGCCGGATAGGCACCCATGCCAAAGCCACCCATGCCGGGACCGCCGGGCATGCCAGGAGGACACATCGCCTGCTGGTTGAAGCCAGCCTGCATGATTCCGGGTCCGCCGGGACCAATCGGAGGCATAACGCCGGGACCAGGACCATCAACCATGGGCCCCGGGCGGGCCATCATGGCAGCGGGCGGGGCAACATATTCCCCGTTATCCAGAAGTTGCTGGCCTCCAGTGGTGCATCCGACGCACACCACGACCAGCGATGCCAGTGCCAGGACATAAACTCTCATTTGTGCCGCCCCTTGTCGCTCTTGCCGCGTCGAGACATTGGTTTCCATGGACACAGGGACCGAAATGCCGAGCAGGGACCGTCCCGCCTGAATCATTCCGGCAACGTCCGCGAATTGTCTGTGGGTTTCGGGGGCCGGCGTTTTGACGTCGACCCAGTTTGACCGGTTGAACTACTGTCCCGGTCCCGAACCGTTCGGGGACCCTCTGCCCACGTGGCAGTGGCCATCCATCTCTTGTTTTCGGTTGTTGAACGCCGGAATCTTTGGCAAATCCGTTATTGTCGGAACGACATGCAAAGATTGCCTAAGTTGCCTGTGCTTTGGCTCATGCTGGCGACCCTCCTCCTGACCGGGGGGGTGGCGGCCCGAAAATGGCCTCCCGCACCCCAGCCATCCGCCGCCGCGAACGTCGGGAAGCCCCAGCCCGAGCCCATTCCTACCGCCCACGACCCGGACGCCCTGGCGCTGGTGACAGCGGCTCGAGAGCGGGCTCTGTCCGCCAGCACCCTCACCGCCCAGATTCGCCAGGTTGCCAAGGGCCCCGGCGGGTTGTGTGAAACCCGTGGCCGATATGCACAAGCCACTGGCGGTCGGGTGCGGCTGGAACTGCAACTGGCAACCCAACATCAGCGGGCGCGACTTATTCGCGTCAGCGATGCACGCCTGCTGTGGACAGAGCGGTTGGTCGAGCCCCTCCCCGGAAACTCAACGACGACAACCGGCGTGGTGTCCGCGGCCGCGCATTCCAGTCACGAGACGGGGAGCCCGTCTGACGTGGCGCGGGCCACGGGGACG
>JBGSIP010000399.1:0-2450 GCA_041742495.1 Planctomycetaceae bacterium | reverse complement strand
ACGCATCATCTCTGTGGACGTGCAGACCGCTCCACAGATTTTGGAAGCGGCCGCGTCCGTTGCCGGCCGTACGGACACGCAGCGTAAAGGGGAACTCACCGCTGCCGCGGTCGCGCTGGCCGATTTGCTCACCGCGTCCCGTGGCGGTGCCGCTACCGGTACGGAGGTTCCGACGCTGCTGGATCGATTGGCGCACCACGCCACCGTCGCGGATCTCGGTTTTCGACTGGGGCTGCAGCATCAGCAGACGATCTACCGCTGCGCGCATCAAACGTCAGCCGGTCGGCTGTATTTCATCGTTCCGGCCACCGCTGCGAATGGACCTTGGACGCTCGTGCCCGCGCAAGACCGGGACGCCTGGCCCTCCCGCCTGCAGATTTCCGTGACGGCAGCCCCCACGGCACCCTGACAAGCTCGCAGCCGAACAGTCTTCGCAGCCGAACCGTTTTCCCAGCCAGACAGTCTTCGCAGTCAGACCGTGTAGGTCGCCTGGGTGCCACGGCCGGCTCGTCCAGCCGTGCGAGCGGAGGTAACGGCGTGAGACGACACCGAAACACTCTTGTATCCCTTGCTGTGCCGGAACGTCAAAGTGACCGATACCCTCGTGTCATCCGACACGGCCTGACTTGCAAATCACCTCACGGCTGGACAAGCCAGCCGTGGCACCCTGGGATCTATGATGGCTAACCAGTAGGTCAGGCTGTGCCTGACGCCAACGCGCCATCGAGTCGCTGAGTCAATCAGCCCCCATCGACGGGCGAGCGCGGCTTCTCAGTCTTCTGAAGATCAGGGCGTGCCCGACGCCGAGTTATCCTGACCCCTGCTCGGTCTGACAAATAGCCACAGGCAGACCACGGCGGTATGCCACGCCGGCTTGCCGCGGTGAGATCGTCAGTACATCGATTCCGGATTCGTCTCGTCACCGGCTGTGCGGTCTGAAGATTGCTCTCTGGCAGGTGCAGGCTCAGCGGCTGCTTGCGTCGCCGCAGGATCGGGACGCTTGTCCCCCACCTTGCGTTCGGTTCCGGCGAGAATCCGGCGGATGTTCGACCGATGCTGGACAATGATCAACAGCGGAATCACCACTGCGAAGGCTGCCAGCGGCCACGTGGCGGCCGAAACCGGTGCCGACAGCAACTGCCACAACTGCACGACACAAAACACGACCGCCGCAATGATCGAGCTGAGCGAAATCATCCTGTACATCGCGAGTGTCAGAATGAAGGCAATCGCGGCTGCCGCGGAGGCCTTTGGGCCAATGACCAGAATGACGCCCAATCCGGTGGCGACACCCTTGCCCCCTTTGAAATTCAGCCAGCAGGGAAACATGTGCCCCAACACGGCAGCCAGACCCACCAGCACCTGCACGTGGCGGATCAGCCCGGTCTCCGTGCCCAGCACATACATCGTGGACCAGACGGGCAGGGCTCCCTTGAGTGCATCGAGCGCCATCACCACAAAGAACCAGCGGACTCCCATGGCGCGACCCACGTTGGTCGCCCCGATGTTGCCGCTGCCGAGCTGGCGAATATCGATCCCCCCGACATAGCGGGCGACCAGCAGTCCAAACGGAACGCTCCCCAGCAGGTATCCCCCCGCGATCAGGAGCGCGATATTCAGGGCCGTCGTCATGCTGCCAATTCAATTCGCTGGAAAATTCAGTTCTCTGTACAAACCTCCGCCGTACCAAGGACGATGGTGTGCGTGGCTGGCGCAATCGCCTGCAACGGCAGTCGTGGTCGTCCCTATTGTTGGCGCTGGGCTCACGGCACTCGGTCCTGAACGCGAAGGTCCGCACTTGGTCTAGGCCGCCTTTGCCCGACGGGCCCGCGCGGCAATTGTGTCGGCCTTGGTCAGCGCCTGCCGCCGCAGCGACTCGTCCGGACGCGGCGCTCCGTGATCCACCGAGAACTGTGCGTAGTCTTGCCAAAACTGTGCGGTCTCGCCAGCGGTCCACGTGTCGGCGGAATAGAACAATTGCCCCAGATCCTTCGCCCACCAGCGCCGCCGCGGCCAATGCACGGGCTGCACGCGACCCAGATCAATGAGATAGAGCCCGTCCCCCGCTCCGTGGGCAATTCCAGGCGTCGATTGTTCGGCCGCGTGGTCTGAGGTGAACTGGTCAGCTCGAATCAGCCAGTGGCACAAGTACAGGTCATGGTGGGTCAACCCTGACGCGTGGAGTTGCGCCGTCCGCCAAGCCAGTTGCCGCAACACACATTGTCGAACAGGGAACGCTGCGGTGTCGCGTGATTCCCGAAACCAGCGTTCGAGTGTGACGCAGCCGGAAATCGCCGTGGCGACGACAAGCGTCGCCCCATTCTCGGCTCGTCCCCACGCCACCGGCCGCGGACATGGGAAACCCGCGTCCGCCAGCCGATTGAGGGCCAGCCATTCGTTGCGAGCACCCACGATGGGCCGTTTGGCCTGCAGCAGCGGTTTCACCACAT
>JBGSIP010000398.1:0-7043 GCA_041742495.1 Planctomycetaceae bacterium | reverse complement strand
CCTGGCGCTGCCGGCGCAGGGTCTGTCGAAACAACCCCTGGAGTGGTCGGTGTTGCGGCAATCGTGCCACCTGGCCGCGGTTCTGGACCCGGGGGAGCCGCAGCCGGCGTATCGACCACAGCCGGTGGAGTGGGCGCGGGCACCGGATCGATTTCGTGATTTCGGTTGTTGTCTGGGGAAGTTGATTGGGCAGAAACGGGCGGGGTCGGATTGGTCTGCGCTGCGACCTTAGGACCGTTGGCATTTCCGCCAAGCTTGTTGTTCTGACGACCCTTCCCGCGATTGTTCGCCGCCCCTTCCCGGTTCCCGCCGCCCGCGTCTTCACGGCTGCCGCCAGCTTCTTCTCGACCACCCGCTTCGCTGGGACCGCTGGCTTCGGGCGACAGGACTCCCTCTTTCTCCTCTCGCCCGATGGGCACCACCTCGGGAGTACGGGAGGGTTTCGAGGCCGTGAGCGTGGTGACAACCACCCCGGCCACGAGCGCGAGAATCGCGACCAGACCAATCAACAGATTCAGGATGTTGGTGACCGTCTCGTCCTTCTTGGCCACCGCCTTGGCGGCACCGCGACGGGCAGGGTGCGTATCCGATTGACGCTTGCGTTTTGCCGGCGGCAAGGCCATGGCTGAGACGCTGGCCAGATCATTCAGGAAATCATCCTCGTCCGCTTTGGGAAGAGCCTTCTTGCGGTTGATTTCCGTGCCCGATCCGTTCGCTTTCCGCGTGCTGGACGAGCCTCCCCCGCCGGTACCGTCCGCTTTCACCTTGGTGATACTCACCAGATTGAGCGACGAACCTTCGGGACTGCGGCCCATGAACGGCTCGAATTGTGCCGCCGGGAACTTGACCGCACCCGGGTCGTACGGGGGCTTTGCCGGGACGGCAAACGGTTCCAGCAGGGCCTGCACTTCCGCCATGGTCTGCGGACGCTCGGCAAGATTCCGCGACAGCATCCGGTGAATGAGCGCTGCGAATTCCGGTGTCACCGCAGGCGACAATTCCCGCAGCGGCGTGGGGTCCTGTGTCTGAATGGCGAGCAGCTTTTGCGCCGTGGATCGATTGGGAAACAGGACGTTGCCCACAATCAGCGTGTAGATCGTGGCACCGAGACTGTAGATGTCGGCGCGGGCATCGACCTTGTGACTGTCCACCGCCTGCTCTGGAGCGATGTAGTCAATCGTTCCGAGTTGATTCTCGGCAACGGTCAGCGAATGGTCCTGCGTTCCGTCAAAGACGGCGACGAGACCCAGGTCGAGCAGCTTCACTTCACCACTGATCGAAACGAGCAGGTTTTGCGGCTTAACGTCGCGGTGGACCAGCCCTGCATCGTGAGCGCACTGCAAGGCGGCTGCCGCCTGTCGACCGTACTCCGCCGCCTGTCCTTGTGTCAGGCGGCCAAACGTCAGCACTTGCTGGGCGGAGTCGATCCCCTCCACGTACTCCATGACGATGTACGGGATGCCGTCTTCCTGGTCGAAGTCGTAAGCCCGGATGATGTTGGCGTGCTGCAACTGAGCGACGGCGCGGGCTTCACGCGTGAATCTCGCTAGAACCTCTTTTTGCCGTTCCGCCTTGATGGAGTTGAATCGCACGATCTTGACGGCCACCAGCCGCTGCATGGAGATCTGCTCGGCGAGGAACACCTTCCCCATCCCGCCGACACCCAAGAGGTCGAGAAACTTGTATTTCCCGCCGATGTAGAACCCATACGGTCGCCCGCCGAGCAACTGGCGCGCCTGATAAACGGTAATGACCTGACTTTTGATCAGCGATTGCGCCAACCGCTGCGGGCTTTGGTTGGCCGGGTCCTTCAATGCTGCTTCGCGTGCCTGGTCGGCAATCCGCGCGTAAAGCTTCGGCTCGAGCAGGCTGCTTTGCTCGAGCAATTGAAGAAGATCGTGAATCGTCGTCGGATTCGGCATCGAGCTGGGGGTCCGCAGCGTGATCCGGTTGGCCGTAGCAACCTGCGACAGTTGGGAAGTTGATCGACGCACGAAAGTCACTTTCACGGTCGAAGTTTACGATACCACGTCAGTTCTTGGAAAGCAGACCACAAGGGGCACGATGGTTTGAATTTCTCATCAAATCCAAACGATGTGACAGACAAAGTTTCCTGACCGCGTCGAGTCCGTCGCGTGACGGCGTGGACTCTCAGAATTGTGGCGAATGCGGGGGCTGTGAAAAGTGTGGAAATCTCGGTCAGCGAAAAGAGTTGCGCCGTCTATGCCGGCAGCAAGACGGACGCTTGACCGGCAAGGTTTCCCTCGCCAGCCTCCTCTCACATGATGCCCGGATGATGGCTCAACGCGATGTCAGAGCGTGCGATGATCCGCGAATCTGCCCGCTCAACCACGCAACCGACGTCAAAATCGTTACAACTGGACGGAATTCGGCAGCGGTGCCGCTCCCGCGCTGTGTCGAGGCGGCACCCGACAGCGGAGCGGTGGCCGATGCGAGCCACAAAGTCGCTTGCCGACCGAGCATACGAGTGCCGTTCGGATCGATCACAATTCACCTTTCGATGGGTTGCGGGGCGTGACATTCTCGACAGCAAGTCCCCGTTTGGTCCTGGGTTCCCGTTCACCGCGGCGGCGTGAATTGCTGGCCCGGCTGGTCCCCGCAGACTGCATTGACGTCATTCCGCCCGTTGATCCGACGGAGGATCTGCGCGATTCCTTTGATGACCGCGACGATCTGATCAACGCTTTGATGGCGGTCGTGACCCACAAACGGAGACAAGTGGCCGCACAAATCACGGGCGCGGCGGATGCTGGTTCTGCGGTGGGCGCAGCCGCCTGGATTCTGTGTGCCGATACGACCGTGGTGGTGAGCGGCAGGCAGCACGAAGACTCTCCGCAGAGGTGGGAATTGCGTGGTCAGCCACCGCCGGAGGGGGACTGGGCACGTGTGGTGGAACGCTGGTTCCGCGAGGACTACTTTGATCGCTGGCACGAGGTCCTGACGGTTGCGCAGTTGGCGGTGCCCGATAACCGGGTTTTCACCACGTGCGTCACGACGCGGGTGTTCATGTCGTCACAACACCAGGAGTGGCTGCCTTGGTATCTCCGCAGCCAGGAATCCTTGGGGAAAGCGGGAGGCTATGCGTTGCAAGGGGCGGGGAGTCTATTTGTTTCGCAAGTCGAGGGGAGCCTGACCAACGTGATCGGCCTGCCGCTGGCCGAGACGGCAACCCTGCTGGCTGCGGGCGGCTGGAGTTTTCAGCATGGCTGACGGCCCGCAATCAGCACCCGGTGTCTGCGGCGAGCCCGCCGTCACCGACCACGCGTGCAACCTTCGAGTGCATTCTGCAGCGGACGAACATGGCATTGCGATCGGCCGCCGGAGGCTGTCGAGCCGCTATTTTCTCGCGCCGCTGGCGGGTTACACCCAACTGTCGTTTCGGACGGCGATGCGTGAACTGGGGGGATTGGGGCTGGCGACGACCGATCTGGTGCTGGCCACCCACTTGATTGGAGAGTCTCGCAAGTCGCAGGATCTGGTATCCACGACTCCCGCGGATCGACCGTTGACGGTGCAGATTTTCAGCGGCGAAACATGGGCGCTCGTCGCTGCCGCGCGCTGGCTGGAGGATCGTGGCTACGAGGCCATTGACATCAATATGGGCTGCCCCATGGCCAAGATCACCGGACAGGGGGGTGGTGCCCGCCTGATGTGCAACCCGCAATCGGCGCGGGAAACCGTCCGCGCTGTGATTGCGGCGACTCGGCTGCCGGTCACGGTCAAAATGAGACTGGGCTGGGATCGCCAACATCTGCTGGCTCCCGAATTGGCCCGGCAGTTTGAAGAGGAGGGCGTGGCCGCTGTCACCATCCACGGCCGCACGCGCCAGCAAGGTTTCTCCGGTCGTGTCGATCTCGATGGCATTGCTGCGGTGGTCGCCGCCGTCCGTCAGATGCCCGTGATTGGTAATGGGGACGTGTTGAGTGTGGATGACGCGATCGCCATGCGGTTGCGCACCGGTTGTCAGGCGGTGGCCATCGGTCGCGGGGCAATGCTCGATCCGTGGCTGTTTCGCAAGATCGACCAGCGCGTGCGCGGCGAACCGGAGACCGAGCCAACTCCCGCGGAACAATTGCAGTTCCTCCGGCGGCATTTCGCCCTGCTTTGTGAGCAACATCCCGAGCGGGCGATGATCTTGTTTCGAAAGTTCGCCGCGTGGTACGGAGCCCGCCTGGGCATTCCGGAAGAACTGGAAGACGAGTTACGTCAGCTCGCCTCGGAAGCGCATTTCGAAGACCTGGTTCAGCGCATTCGCGATCGCCAAGGGACGCGCGTCAACCCCATTCCCACCGCCCTCATTCGCACGCCCAACGGACCGGTCGAACATTGGTAAGCGGCACTGAGTGTGTGGCAGTGAGTCTGTGGCACTGCGTCTGTGGTGGCGATCCGTTACCGTACGTGGGAGTCTCGCCGAAACGAATAACCACGTGTGCCTCTGGCTCGTTTGTTTTTCCAGCACTTCGATCGCGGCTGGTACGTTGGTCGCGACTCGCAAACGGTCAGCGGGCACGCGTCCCAACCGAAAGTTCCAACCGAAAGTCAGAGCGTCCATGTCGGCAGAGAAGGCGACAGCGCTGGTCCTGCGAGCGGTCGACTTCAGCGACACCAGCAAGGTGATCACTCTGTTCACGCGTGAGACCGGAAAAATCTCCGCGCTTGCAAAGGGTGCAAAGCGATTGAAGGGTCCGTTTGACTCTGCTCTTGACGTGCTTTCGCAATGTCACGTAGTTTTCCTGCGCAAATCCGGCACTAGCTTGCACTTATTGACAGAAGCCAAGCTGGAGAAACGATTTGCGCCACAGGGACCAGAGCTCAATCGACTGTATGGCGGCTATTACGTGGCGGAACTGCTGACGGGTCTCACTCAGGACGACGACCCGCACCCCGCCCTGTTTCAAGCCGCCTGCGACGGCCTGAGAGCCTTGGAAAATGCCCCCGATCCCCTGTGTTCCCTCCTGTCTTTTGAACATCAGTTGTTGCTCGAAATCGGGCTACTGCCAGCCTTCGATCACTGTCTGTGTGGTCGTGAGACGGTTGGGGAGCAGTCCGCTGCCAGTTCGGCATTTGCCTTTTGGGTGACACAGGGCCTGCTCTTATGCGAACACTGCCAACGCCCGGATGTGACTTCGCGAAAGTATCCCGCGGCGGCGATTCACTGGCTGCATTCATTGACGGAGGGGACCGCGGACAGCAGTCACCCGCCGAGCGGCAATGTGTTGCGCGCTGGGCACGAATTGCTCGTCTCCTGCATTTGTCAGGCGCTCGACCACAAACCGCGCACCCTGCGCTATCTGTCATTCTGAGAACCGGCGGTGTGGTCGGCATGGCTGTGGTGCTGTCCACTGCCAGCAGTTGCGCCAGCACGGCACTTCGTCGCGATGCCGCCAGTGCCCGCGATCCATTTCTGCAAGGGGCCCAGGTGGTCCCCATGCAGGAGGCCTCCACTTCGACCCGGCTGAAGAACCTGTTCTCGCGCAACAAAGATTCCGAGAACGCTTCCGCCACGACGACGGCCGACGCCGCGCTCAGCACGGCGCGCTCAGAAGCCCGTCAGAAGACGGCTCGCGAGGCCATGGCCACGTTTGAGAAAGCGGAGGCCGCCTACAAGGCAGGCCAGTTCGACGAAGCGGAGGAACTGTTCCAGACCATCGTCAAGAAGCTGGCAGTCGACGAAGACGGGCTGCGCATCCGCTCCCTGCGTACCACGTTCTTGCGAGAAAGCCGCGCGTCTCACTATCTCGATGGCCCGTTGCGCGAAGACTCGCTGTATCTGCTGGCGGAAGCAGAGTACCAGCAGAAAAAGCTGCCGGAAGCGGCGGACCACTATCGACAACTGCTCAAGGAATATCCCGCCACGCGCTATTCCCATCCGTCAGCCGAACGGCTGTACGCCATTGGAACCGCCTGGCTGGGGGCGACACCTGCCACAACCGGCAACGTGATTCTCGCCGAGCAGACGGCGGGGGGCCAAATTGCGGCTCCACAAGTGACCGAAGGAGCGCAGCCAAACGACCAGCCCTTCGTGAATTTCACGGACAAGACGAAACCTTCCACCGACATCAACGGGCACGCGCTGGAATCGCTGCGGGCGGTTTGGACGTATGACCCACTCGGCCCGCTGGCCGATGATGCCCTGATGGTGGCAGCTGGCTATCACCTGAGCAAATCGCACTTTGAGGACGCTGCGGAACTCTACCGGCTGCTGCGGGAAGAGTATCCCCAAAGCGAGTATCTGCGCGATGCCTATGTGCTCTCCGCGCACGTCACGCAAGCCTCGTATCAGGGGCCGAGGTACGATGGCAAAACGCTGGATGAAGCACGTCAGCTCAAGCAGGTTTCGCTGTCGCTGTTTCCAGACTTGACCCCCGAACAGCGGTCTCGGCTGCAGCAGGAAATTCGCCAGATCGATCACGCAGAAGTCGGTCGCGACTACGATCGCGCAGTGTTCTACATGCGCAAGCAGCGTTTCGACGCAGTGATGATCTACTGCAACCAGATTCTCAACACGGCTCCCGACTCGCCCTACGCCGAGAAAGCCCGGGCCCTGATTGCGCGGATTCCCGAAGAATCACGTCGGAATGCGTTCCTGGCGGTCATTTCAGATGGCCTCAGCGGACGTGATCCCGGTGATCTGCCCCCAGCTCAGACGGCCAACAGCACCACCACGCTGCCTCGGCCCGACAGTGGCGAAACGTCAGCCGCTCCCGAGGAAGAGTCGGGCTTGCGGAAGATGATGGGTACCCCGGTGTTGCGGCCGATTTCCTGGCCACGATTTGGTCGCCAGCCAGAGAGCCCGGCCGCCACCACGCCTCCCGCCGAGCCAGCCAGCAGCAATCCACCCTCTGCTGGCGCGGCAACCCCCGCACCCTCAAGCCCGGCCATGCCGCCCACGACGGAAGAAGCAGACCCTCCCTTCCGGTTCTCGACGTAGCAGGCGTGACCGGTGGACGACGTGCGCAACCGTTTCCAGAACAGTGACCTCATGGCGGAAACCGCCGACCAATCCGGCGCGCTGGCCGCGA
>JBGSIP010000397.1:0-1543 GCA_041742495.1 Planctomycetaceae bacterium | reverse complement strand
CTTCGCGCGCGTGGTAGCGGGGGACAGAGTCCTGCTTGAACGTCGTTTCGTGCTCTTCGTCCAGAATCACCAGCCCCAGTTGGGGAGTCGGTGCAAAAATGGCGCTGCGCGCACCGACCACCACCGCAACATCCCCCGCCGCGATTGCCTGCCACTGCCGATGACGTTCGGAATCGGACAGGTGACTGTGCAGCACGGCCACCTTCCCGAAGCGACCTTCAAACCGGCGAATGGTCTGCGGTGTGAGGCTGATTTCCGGGACCAGCACAATGGCCTGCCGCCCAAACGACAGAGTCTCTTCCATGGCCCGCATGTAGACTTCGGTCTTGCCGCTGCCGGTCACCCCTTTGAGCAAAAACGTGACGTGCCGGGCCGCATGCATGGAGTCCACAATCTGCGTGAGACAGGTATGCTGCTCATCAGTCAGTTGTGGCCGCTCCACTGTTCGCCCCGCAGGCGCGCGGGGGGCCCTTGTCTGCGCCGCTAAAGATTTGCTCGTCACAGCCGGGCGCGGTGTGGCCTGGCCCGTCTCCGATCTGTCCGCTGGGGGCA
The DNA here is from genome assembly GCA_041742495.1 of Planctomycetaceae bacterium. GTDB lineage: Bacteria > Planctomycetota > Planctomycetia > Planctomycetales > Planctomycetaceae > JBGSIP01. Next base: position 991 of record JBGSIP010000397.1, on the reverse strand, counting down.
CCGCGAATTCCGGTGTTCCGGTGGCGGCCTTCCCACGGGTTAATTCACGGCGATCGGCAGTCACCACGAGCCCCCTCTGCAACAGCGATTTGAGAGGCCCGGGACCGCTGTCGGCCAACTCCAGCAGTTGCTCTGCAGGCAGCGCATCCGCAGCCCCCTGCAAAATGGCCAGCAGACGAGCCTGCTTGGCGGGCAACCGGGGCCCCGTGGGAAGTTGCGCTGCACAATCGTCGGCCAGGCGCACATAGCGCACCACACGGGTACCCGCTTTGCGTTTGACCCCCGCGGGAATGACGCTTGCGAGCACCTGTCCCCACCCGCATAGATAATATTCGCTCATCCAACGGGTCAGCTCGAGCATCCGCCCGTCGACGAGGGGACGATCATCGAGCAGTTCCGCGATCTCCTTCAATCGACCGCGGCCACCGGGCCAGCCATGCGCCAGACCGACCACATAGCCCACAGTCAACGTATCCCCGCGGCCAAACGGGCATCTCACGCGGACACCGGGGACCACACGTTCGCGCAAGGGGGCCGGTATGCCGTAGGAGTACACGGTGTTCAACGGACGAGCGATGACCACCTGAGCCACCGCGCGATCTTCTTCAGCCGCCAGTTCCCAACTGGTGGGGGCTAAGTCCGGATCGAAGAGTTGCCGCTGGCTCATTGCAAGTCCTTCCCGGTGGGGAGTCGGCCGTTGCAGCGACGCAGCAGGCATTCGTTCCCGGCGAGCGGCTGTGGCAAAATCGTTGGCCCAAGCCGACGACCTCGGCCTGACGCCGTCAGATATTCAGATCACGTTTCAGGCGGTCCAGTTCATCGTTCATCGACCGCCAGTGGGAGGTGAGTTCTGCCACCTGATGCCGCAGTTCGTTCTGTTCGGTTTCGAGCGCATTGATGCGCGCTTGCAGCGCCGCCGTGTCGGCACTTGCGGTGGGCCGCCCGGCAGTTGCCGTCGCAGCTATCGCCGCCGGAGCCACTGGTACCGGGG
>JBGSIP010000396.1:0-2081 GCA_041742495.1 Planctomycetaceae bacterium | reverse complement strand
ACCCAGTCCGCTGGATGCAATCGCACAGGTGAGACCATGTGCTTTCAATGTGGGCCAGTGAGAATGATCAATCAGCTCGATGCTCTGACAGCCGATTTCCGCCGCAAAAGCGGCCATCGCTTCCACGGAGAAGTACTCTTTGTAGCACCAGTGCACCAGCGACTGGCGGATGTTCCCTTTCACGGGCGCAGCGGCCGCGCAAGCCAGCGGGCCTGTCCACAGCGCTGCGGACATTGCGGCGGCCCCAGCCAGCAACTCGCGACGTGACGACAATGCAGATGACTCATCCGACATGGGGAACTCTCCAGGCGCAAACAATCGCATCGCGGCCGTGACCACACAGCCGACGCTGCCTAGTTTACGCGCTCCTGCCGCTCCCTGCACGCCCCCAAGTGACGCGGCAAAGCAAGACCCGGTTACTCCGTCGTGACGATCGTCACGTTCCCGGTCGGAATCTCGTTGCCGCCAATTCCGAGGAACGTCTTGCCATCCCGCAGCAATGCGCGATCGACGAGCCCGCTCACCGTCGCGCCGGCCTCTGTGGTTCCTGTCACCCGCTTGCCAATGAAGGCCGCCGCGGAGGACGAAAACTGCGCCGACTGTTGCGACGACGTCAGATCCTTCAAAGACTCGGTCAGTTCCAGGCTCGATTGCAGATCCCGCATTTGCGAAATCTGCGTCAGCAACTGTTCGTTCGATACCGGTTCCGTCGGATCCTGATTCTGCAACTGCGCAATGAGCAGTTTGAGAAACGTATCGGACGTGAGTCCGTTGAAGCCCGTTTTGTCCGGATCGACCACATTGATCGTCCGGCCATCCGGTGTGGTAATCGAATCAATCACCGACATGACCGCACTCCTGTACCTGGACTCGCGTTTGGCCGTATGCCACGCGCGCTTCCGCCGGAAAGTTCGTCCCGCGGACCCACATCAAATCTCGATTTCCAACTCATCCAGAAATTGTCGTGGCGGCCGCTGCCCGCGTTGCCGCGATGAAGACTGGTCACCCGCTTCCTGATCTCGCCCGTGCGATTGATCTTCGCGACTCGAACGACGTTCGGACCGTTCGTCCGCACCCTGCTGCCGCCCGGATTCACGTGCCAGGCCACTTTGCTCCACACCAGTCGTCAGTGGCTGCACGTCGACCCGATCCAGCACGATCCCCCGCTGGCTCATCGCCTCGCGCAGCAATCCCAGGTTCTCGCTGAGCACCTGCTGCGCGGCGGACGATTGCGTTTGAATGCGTGCCGAGAGCTGACCTTCACGCCACGCCACCTCCACCTGCACTTCGCCAAATTCGACTGGCGTCAATTTGATCCGCAGTACGGAATCATCGCCCGACGATCTCTGCACTTGGTCGGCAATTTGTCGCACGAGATCCTGCGCCTGTGCGGCGGGATCTACGGAGATTTTTGCGGTCCCCTTCACCGCCACCGGGCTGGACGAATCTCGCACGGCGGCCAGGCTGCCGTTCCCTTCGCCACTGCCATCGACCGACCCTGAGAGTTCGTCACCAAAGGCCTGCTCCGCAACAGCGGTCACCGGTGACAAATCGGCTTCAGCAGGCGGAAATTCGGCAGCAGCTCCGGCCGTGCTCGCTGGCTCCGCGACACGCGGTGGTGCGGACTCTTTGTTGACGAACTCGAGAGTCGCGACTGGCACGACCGCTCCTGACGTCGCCGGTCCGCCTGCCGTTGGCTGTCCTTGTCCAGTTCGGTGGGCACTGGTTGGCAACTCTACCTTTGAGGCTTCGCTCTGGGGCGCTGACGGCGATGTTTTTGCCACCACGGCGCCGGGTCCCGCGACAGTAACCGCGGCTGTCGACGCAGCCACACTGGCGGCACCTGTCACAGAAAGCAGCGGATCACTCGCGGGAACTTCACTCGCCAACAAAGATTCTGTTACCGCAGGCAACGCCGCAGGGAGTTTGGTCACTGCGGGCGTTGTGGCTGCGGCTGGTGCCGACGCCAGTTTGCCGTTCGTCGCCGCGGTCGCATCCAGCGCCTTCGCAAATCCCGCCGGAGCCCGCGTGATTGCCGCGGAACTGGCAGCGATCGGGGTTCCCGTTGCCGCAGGCTCGGT
>JBGSIP010000395.1:0-2303 GCA_041742495.1 Planctomycetaceae bacterium | reverse complement strand
ACGACGGACAAAGTCAGTCCATCGGGTCAGTTGGAGCCCCCCAGCCCCAAGGACTTCCCCAACTTTGGCTCCAACCTCGTCCGGCTCAAGCCCGTCGAAGAACCGATGCTGCCGTTTGTGATGCTGCCCCGGCCGCTGCAGGAATCGAACGTGGTGGGCAAAGGGGGCACAGCCGGATTTCTCGGCAAGGCCTTCGACCCGTACACGCTGTACCCCGAGGGGGACGATCTGGACATGAAGAAGATGGACCGGGTCAAGATCGACGATCTCAAGCTCCGGCCAGAAGTCTACGCGTCGCGACTGGAACGCCGGGCCCGCCTGCGGGATGCCATCGTCAGTGAAATGGACGCCGTGGAGAACGCGGTCTCCAGCTATCAATTGGACCAATACTACGATCAGGCACTTAAGCTCATCATCAGTGGTCGGGCCCGCGATGCGTTCAATCTGGAAGCGGAAGATGTCGCCACGCGGACCCGCTACGGCTTCAACACGTTTGGTCAAAGCTGCCTGCTGGCTCGCCGGCTCGTCGAAGCAGGCACTCGTGTCGTCGAAGTGATCTGGCCGAAGGTGGCCAATTCGGACAATCACTCTTGGGACCAGCACGTGGATCTGCCCGAGCGGATCAAGACCAAGTCTGCTCCGATGTTTGATCGCGGGTTGTCCGCCCTGATTGCCGATCTCGACCAGCGCGGCATGCTGGCCGACACGCTCCTGGTGGCCGTGGGCGAGTTCGGCCGCAGTCCGCAGCGGGGGGTGAGCACGTCTGGCAATGGCAACTCGGCCGATGGCCGCGACCACTGGCCATACTGCTACACCGGCCTCATGGCCGGCGCCGGCATCAAGCGAGGCAACGTTCACGGCAAGAGCGACGCCACGGCCTCTGCTCCTTTGGAAGATCCCGTCCATCCCGGAGAACTGCTGGCGACGATTTACCACGCCTTCGGAATCGATCCGGAAACCATCGTCTACAATCACCTGAATCAGCCGCGTGAGCTCGTGAAAGCCAAAGCCGTCACTAAGCTGTTTGGATAGGTAGCACGAGGCCGTAACGCTGTTGGCGCCGAGCATGCGGGCCCAGCGGCGTAGGCCCGTGGCGTCAGTCGGCCTTGACCACGATGGCACCCAACGCGGTGAGAGTCTCCCCTCGTCGGGTGCCACGGCTGGCTGGTCCAGCAGTGAGAGGTCACCGAGCCGATTCATGCACCTCACATCACTGTGACAACCCACTGGCGCGTCGCGGGCTACCGTCTGGCTGGGCATCACTCTGCAGGAGCGGCGGGACCGGGGGCTGGGCCGGGCAGTGATTCGATGTAGGCGAAAATCTCCAGCACTTCGTCGCGCGTGAAGCGGTCCAAAAGCGCCTTGGGCATCATTGATGTGGTCGTGGTGATCATCTCCAGAATCTGTTCGCGGGGGACCACGGTTGGTTCCTTCGCTTCGGGATTCACGACGACGGACACAGAGTCCTTGTCCTCGGCGATGACCACACCCGAAACTGTGCTGCCGTCATCCAGAACCAGCAGACGCACCGCATAGCGGGCGTCGATCTTGTGCGACGGATCGAGAATCTCCCGCAGCACGCCCAGACGGTCCGATTTCCAGCGTTCGACCACGCCGTTCAGTTCCGGGCCAACCACACCACCCTCAGTCCCGGCGCGGTGACACTGCAGACAGCTTGCCTCGGCAAACAGCTTCTGCCCGATCGCCGTTGTGCGACCGCGCAACGGGCCCGGTTGCAATTCGGCGGCGAAGTCATCGACGGCCCAGTTCTGCACAAACGTCCGCGTGTTGCCCAGCGGATCCTTGGGAGCCACGGGCGACTTCAGCCAAGCATCCAGATCAGGGACCACGACCATCACGCCATACATTCGCATCCAATGCCGCGGGAAGGTGCAGACATAAGGGTACTCACCCGGTTCGGTCGGAGCGGTGAACGTCAGACGCTCACTCTGGTGAGCCTGAACCATCGTTGTGGCAAACAGCACATCGCTGGTCGCAGGGACATATTCCTTCCCCGGCAAGCCCCCCTTGGGGCCAACCGCCATCCCGAGTTCCGCGACGGTTTTGAGCGCCCCCGGCACGGTGATCACCAGATTGTGAGGCATCAGGTCTTCGTTCTGCAGCAGCACCTGTACTGGTCGGCCAGCAGCCACGACGAAGTAGGGGACGTCGTAGCGCATCTCCTCTTCGACGGTTTTGACCACCACCACACGCACGACGACCTCGTTCATTCGCTCGCGAAACTGCCGTGAGCTTTCGACGGGCAGCCGTGCGAGCAACTGGTCCGCCAGTTCCATCGCCGC
>JBGSIP010000394.1:0-10264 GCA_041742495.1 Planctomycetaceae bacterium | reverse complement strand
CGGCAACCCCATCAACGGAACCGCCGGTTTGTGCGGCGAGTCCGGCTGCAAAGCCATTGCGCGTCCCCCACCAGCGGGCAGGTCGGGATTCTGCCAGCGAGGGGCCTCCCCCGAGCAAGACAGGAGCGACGGGCGTGGTGCCCAGCGGGGCAAACACGCATTCTTCGGCCGTCACCGTCAGTTGCGCCCCCGGAGGGGCCGACGTCGCCAGTTGCAGGATGCTGTTGCCGGCGACCAGCGTAGATTGCCGCAGATCGACGACGGACTTCGCTTCGGGTGGCAAGTCTCCCTGCAAGCGCAGCACGTCAACGAGGGTGGCCATGGCACAATGATTGATGAGAGTATCCCCCCGCTGGCTCAACTGGACCAGCGGTCCGGTGGACCGCAAGAAGCAGTGATCCAATGTGAGGACCGGTCCAGAGGGCGTGCCGGGGGTGCCGGCCACTTCGATCAACACTTCGTGCCGCTGTCCCTTGTCGTCCGCGGGGCCTTCGATGCCAGTGCCAAACAGCACGAGTTGTCCCCCGGGCTGCACTTGGGCAAATCGCTTGAGCACGACATCGCGGGACGAACTGGGGATTTCAAACTCGCCGCTTTCGATCCACAAGCGTCCCTTCTCGCCGACGGTGAACAGCGCGTCGAACTCGTTGCCCCTCAGCGCGGCGGGGGAAGACTTTACCGACTTGGGACGCAGGACAAACCGATTTTCGCCCGAGCGACGAAAGACGATGCGCACCTGCCGATTGTCAATTTTGACCGGAGACATGGAACGGAAGCCATTCCCGGAAATTTCCACAATCAGCCGAGGCGGAAGATTGGGTTGCGAGAGAAACTCGCCGAGATCCTGCTTGTCTCCCGCCACGGAGAATGATTTCCAGTCGGCGGTTTCCCAGGCTGGGACCGTGGGACGATAGGCGAATGCGAGTGCGCGTTCGGCTTCTCGGCCAGTGGGAATCACCAGGTTCTGGACCTGAACTCCGAGGCCAAACTGACTGTCGTTGGCCGGCGTGACGAGTTGTTCGGGGAGCTTTTCGAGGGCCACGCTCACGGGATCGGCGAATGTGGTGGGGGCCGTGGTGGACCGTTCCACTGCTGAGCCGACGTCGGACCACCAGAGTCGCTTCCAGTCGCTCAGTTGCGCATAGGACATGGGTGATTTGCCGTCCCCGGAAAGGGTGACCGAGGCCAGAGTCGTGAACCCCAGGAAACGGCAATCTGACTGTGACCAGCGGAACGACTTGAGCAATCCGCTGGAGGTCTCCCGCAGCACGTCTTCCGGCCAGTTCTCGATCGTCACCATTGGCTCGTTGATCGCGCCCGAGACGCGATCGAAACGGCAGGCGGTCGTTTGAATCGAGAGTGGGACCGGTTCGCCGGCGGCCTGATCGCAAATCACCACGGGGGTGTCCGTCACGACAAGCACACGGGCGGCGGTCACTCTCGATTCGCGAGTTTTTGGTGCGGCGCCATCGGGAGGGGTTCCCGCTGGTGGCGGCAGGGACTCGACGATCGCGGCGTTGTTTGCGATCAGCAGTGGGCCGCCCAGCACGACCGAATGCTGCACATCGACATCCCAATATGGCGCCAGGGCCCGGATGGCAGAGAGTCCACGGCCGCGGCTGACAAAATCGACCACATCGATTTTGGGACTCATCTGTCCGTGTTCAACCAGGCGCAGGCAAGTGGTGTCCTGTTCGCGGGGGGTGCTCAGTGTGACCGAGCAGCGTTGAATGGAAAGGTCGCCACCACGAGATTCATACACCGCGAGGGCCGCCGAACGTGCCGAAGGTTCGGGCAGAATGGTCACGTGAACGTTTTCAAAGGTTGCCCAGCCTGATTCGACACGAAACAGCGCTTGCGAATCGCCAGCCTGCGGAGCAAAGACCACGAGCGGCTGCAGATGGCGAGCACCTGAGAGGACGAAACGAGGCTGCCGTGCCACGTGGGTGACATGAAAGACCAGCGGGCCCGCGACGTCGATTTCGACCAGTCCGCCATCGGCGGGCAACTTTTGAAGGGCTGCTTCCAAGCGTTCGTCGGCGTCGAGATTGGCATCCGTCTGGCTCCACAGCACACGGGCCAGGCGGTCAACGGCGGGCGCTTGCGCCCGATCGGCGCGGGGGGCCGGAGGCGTGAGTGGATTGGCGTTGGCAGGCACATTGGCGGTGAGGGGACGGCCTTGAGCGTCGAGGCGCTGAATGGCGGATGTGACGCGTTCGTTGCCACCAGTCCCCAAGGTCTGCGCTGTGGCTGCATCGGGTGGGATTTGAACAACAGCGGGCGGCGGCGGTGGCCCCTCGGCCAACTGATTTTCCGCTGCCACTTCGGCGAGCGTGCGGCCAGAGGAGGAACCGCCGAACACTCCGCCGAGACCGCGAATGCCGTACATCGCGAGGTATCCGATCGCGAGGCAGGCCAGGATGACACCACCTAACAGGACCGGCTGCACGTCAAACTGAAAGCCGCTGGCATCGACGGCATCGGGCTTGGGGCCGGTCTTGGGGGGGAGTGGTTGCGGACCGGAGCGTGCCGGTCGCCCCGAGGTGGCACTCTTCGCCGACCCGCCGGCAGAGCTGCTGGCGGCAGGACGCTGATCATCCCGACCGGGGATGTGAGCCGGTTCCGCTCGTTCTGTGCCGCTGTTCGAGCGCAGTGTCGACTCGGCAATTTCCTGAGCCAGTGCGTCGAGGCCGTCGGTGTGGATTTCTTTGCGCAGCTTGGCAGCGCGCCGCAAGTCCGTCAGGAATTCTTCAGGGGTTTGATACCGGTCGATCGGCTTTTTGGCCATCAGCCGATGCAGTACTGCCACGATGGCCTCGGGAATGGCGCTGTTGATGGACCGGGGATCTGGAATGGGCGCCATGGCATGCGCCTGCAGTTTGTTTGTCACGCCGCCATCGGGGTACGGCGGTTGCCCGGTGAGCATCTGGTACCACGTGCACCCGAGCGAGTACAAATCGCTGCGGATGTCGGCGGCCTTGCTGCTGCGGGCTTGCTCGGGCGACATGAAGTCGACGGTGCCGACGGTGGTGCCTGCGCGGGTGATGGAGGTCTCTTCCGTTTCGTCTACCAGCCGTGCCAACCCCAGGTCGGTGAGCTTGACGACCCCCTGGCGGGTGATCATCAGGTTGGAGGGCTTGATGTCCCGGTGGACGATGGAGTTCTGGTGCGCGTGCTCCAGGGCTTCACCAACTTGCCGCACGATTTCGATGGTGCGCTTGACGGGCAGCGGACCTTTCTTGGCCAGCATGCGTTGCACGTCAACCCCATCGACGTATTCGAGGGCAATGTACTGCCGGCCCCCTTCCTCGCCGGAGTCGTACACGCGAACAATGTGCGGATGTTCGAGCTGTGCCGCCGCGCGGGCTTCGGCCTGAAATCGACGCACCAGAGTCTGGTTCTGGCTCTTTTCAGGCGGCAGCACCTTGAGCGCTACGCGTCGCCGCAGTTGCCTGTCTTCCGCCAGATAGACCTTGCCCATCCCCCCGGCACCGAGCACGCGCTCGACGTGATAGCGGCCGAGTTCGGTGAATTCGAGCCCGGAAGATTTCGCGGCAGCGCCTGTTGGAACACCGGCCGCCTCCCCGGGGCGGTTGTCGCCCGCCGCGGCCTCTTTAGAGCGGCTGGACGGGACGGAAGGTTTGGGGGCGGAATCCCGCTTGGCGCGGCCAGGTCTGGCACCTTCGTCTGCCATTGCCGCGAACTCCCATTCTTGACCAAACCCAGACCGGCGCGTCGTGCGCCCCGCTGTCGCGCGTGAATCGACTCGGCAGGGGAATCACAGTGCCCTGCCAATCCTGACGGAGAGTCTCTGCCGAAGTTACTTGACCCCCCACGCTGGCCGCCAGTGCTGCGAAAAACCGCGTGTCATGACCTTGAGAGCGAGAATTGATGGTACGACTCCCGCACATTCCGCGAAAGTGCTCCCGCCGGTCGAATTTGGTGCGCAGAAGCATAAAAATTGCTGCGGTGGCGGCTTGAAATCGAGCAGAACCGGTACACCGCCGTACAACATGACTTCAGCCATGCTCAGGAGTCAATCTTGACCGCCAGCACTTCCTGATTGGCCAAGGCGATGATTCCGCGGTCTCCAACGGCCGTCACTGCCAGCCGCAGTATCGGCACAGGGGCCTCGGCGCCCCAACGAATTTCCCGGTCCTGATCCATCACCAGCACCTGTTGCTCGACCGTGGCGACCAGCACGCAATCGCCTCGGTAGTTGCAGGCGACCTGCGCGGGTGTGCCGGGGACGAGCAGTGGAGTGGCCGAGGCTCCGTTCCGCAGATCAAACCGCAACACGCCGTGGGTGTGGCCGGCGAGGTAGATGGTCTGACCGCCGGGAGCCAGCGCCAGGTTTCCGACGTGGGTTGAGGGGCGGACATTCCATTCGCCATAACCCTGTACGGTATGACAGGCCAACAGGTCGTGGGCCGCCATGCTGATCAAATGCGGCTGCTCGGGTGAGAAGGCGAGTTCGGCGGCCGGGACGGTGTTCCGCCAAGTCGCAATCCGACGTGGCTTGTCGTCCATCACCATGACTCCACCGTCAATCATGCCAATGGCGTGATAGCGGCCGAAGGCATCGATGCAGGCACAGCTGGCCGTATCGGAGATCTCAATCTCCCAGACGGATTTCAGTTGAGCATTCAGGCGCGTCACGATTTGATCGGCGCGAATCGCGACGCCGTGCCCCCCGATATCGTCCCAGTCCAGCGCGATGGCGGGTGAGGAGAGTCGCGTGACTTCCAGCAGCTCGCCAGCGCGATTCAATCGGTAAATACCGCCGAGATCATCCGCGATCATGGTCTCGCCGGATTCGCGGCCATGCCGCAAGGCAACCACTGCGCCATCAACGTGAAAGGTCCATGCCACCTCGGGCGACCGGCCGTGACCCTGTTGAATCCATGAGTGCATCTGCGGTTCCCTGATCGATTCTCACCAGCAGTATTGGCCACGACAGCGTTGTACTAACGCGGCAAGCGTCGTGCGAGTCAGAGACCAGCTCGCGGCCGTGTGGAGCAGTCCCCACGAGCTGCGCAGTTGGATCACACGGCGCAGCGTTCAGCCGAGATCGTGTGCAGGCCGGGTAGCGTGCCGACGGAGTACTCTCCGGACCGGGTTTAAGTTGCAAGGGAGACCGTGGTACCAGCGGCTGAAGATGCGCGGCGACCCAGCGTTGGACGAGGAGAGACCGGGCGGGCTTTCCGTGGCTGAGAGGTCGTTCTATTCTGTGTCGGTGTGCTGACTCGCCAGCGCGCAGGTCTCCCCAATCCCTGCCCCTTGTCTTTGGGGCGTGAGAGAGAACTTGATGACTCCACACACCGCTTACGCCACGGTTCCCCCTGCCATTCGAACGATGCCGCCGGGCATCCCTTACATCATTGGCAACGAAGCCGCCGAGCGGTTCAGTTTTTATGGGATGAAGTCGATTCTGGTGGTCTTTATGACGCAGTACCTGCTCAGTTCTGCGGGCACGGCGGACCACATGGACGACAACGAGGCGCAGGAGTGGTACCACAACTTTGTGGCGGCCGTGTATTTCGTACCGATTCTGGGCTCGGTGCTGAGTGACTGGTTGTGGGGGAAGTACTCCACGATTTTGCGTCTGTCGATGGTGTATTGCCTGGGCCATCTGGTGCTGGCGCTGATGGAGGTGCCGCTGGGGTGGGAACCACGGTCACTGCTGCTACTGGGACTGGCACTCATCTCCGTGGGATCGGGGGGGATCAAGCCCTGCGTCTCGGCTCACTTAGGAGATCAGTTTGGCCCTGAAAACAAACAATTGATTCCGCGTGCGTTCTCGATGTTCTATTTTTCGATCAACTTCGGCAGTGCCTTTTCCACCATGCTGACGCCGTGGCTGCTCGACAAATATGGTCCGGCATGGGCGTTTGGCGTGCCCGGGGTGCTGATGGGGGTCGCCACACTGACATTCTGGCTGGGGCGCAACCGGTTTGTGCATATTCCGCCAGCCGGGAATCAGTTCTTCCGGGACACCTTCAGTCGCGAGGGATTGCTGGTGGTCGTGAATCTGATCCCGCTGTATCTGTTCCTGGCAACCTTCTGGGCGCTGTTCGATCAGACCGGGTCGGCGTGGGTGTTACAGGCGGAAGACATGGACCGCACGGTCTGGCCGGCGATGGGGGGCGGCCAGGCGTGGGTGGCACTGCCGTCGCAGATTCAGGTCGTCAATCCGATTCTGGTGATGGCCTTCATCCCGCTGTTTTCGTGGGTGATTTATCCGTTCCTGGAGCGCTTTGTCAGAATGACGCCGCTGCGTCGTGTGGGGACGGGGCTGTTTCTGTCCGCGGCTGCATTTGCCGTGACGGGGCTGGTGGCGGTTCGCATCGAACTGGGAGCCCAGCCGCACATCTGGTGGCATCTGGTGGCCTATGTGTTGATTACGGCCGGGGAGATCCTGGTGTCGATCACTGTGCTTGAGTTTTCATACACGCAGGCCCCGCCCAAGATGAAGTCGTTCATCATGGGCATGTATCTGTTGTCAGTGGCGCTCGGAAACATGCTGACGGCCAAGGTGAATGGGTACATCCAACATCAGCAGGAAGCGGGCGTGACTATTCTGCAGGGGGCGGCGTATTACTGGTTCTTCACGGGCGCGGCGCTGATTGCCGCGATTCTGTTCCTGGTCTGGTCCCCGTTCTACCGCGGGCGAACGTACATCCAGGGAGAGCAGGCCATGCTTGTGGACCCGGAGACGGTGTGAGAGGTCACAAACTGGCTCGATTCCGGGCACGGCGACCTGAGCCGAGGCGAAGACGGGGTGATTGGCGAGGGACGATCAGTGCTGCAGACACAGGAATGACCGTGCGGGCCGTGAGCAACGGCGCTGCCGCACGCTGTGAGTCTCAGAGAACTTAGAGCCCGGTACTGGGGACAGCGGGGGTACTGCGGGATTGGAAGACAGCGTCCAGTTGCAGCAGTTGAGTATTCGTCTGGGCGATGTTGAACAATCCTTTTAATTCGTATTGGTAACCCGCCAGCAGCGAGAGGTATTCGTGAATCGGGCGCTGACCGTCATAAGTTTGCGCCACGATGATCTCCAGGTAGATCAGGCCGATATGGCCTCCCCTCAGCAGCCGCTCGGCTCCCTGAAAGACGCGGAACTCAGCGCCTTGAACATCCAGTTTGAGAATATCGATCTTTGAAATTCGGTGGTCTTCGCAAAATTGATCCAGCGTGACTGTGGTCACCAGATGTGTCGACACCGTTTCCAGTCGGCCTTCGCCCCAGATTTCCGCTGCGGTGTGCTGCGTAGGCAGGAGCGAATTGGTGTATTCTTTGGCATTCGCGTGGAAGGTCAACTCGCCAGCGCAGTCCGAAACAGCGAGTTGATGCACATGCAATTGTGCATCGTGGCTCGTTTGCTGCCGGGCGATTTCCCACGAGGCGAGAAACGGCTCAAACGCATGGATAGTGGCCTGCGGAAACAAGGATCGGTACTTGAGAGCGACATTTCCATGGTGCGCACCCAGGTCCACGATCATTCGTGCCGCAGGCCCAACCAATGCCCGTTGCATGTCAAACGGGTCGGAGCCCGGTTGTATGCTGGATTCGCGAGAGCCCGTCTTGCGACGGAGTTCCAGTCCGGCCAGACCGAACGAATCCCGAACCAAACGCTTCAACGGACGAAACATGGTCATTCTCCGCGACAACGATAATTGCCCGACGATAGCAATCGGGTGACATCTGGTGCGACAGAATTGCCGTCGGGAGCGAACATTCTGCTCAAAACCTGGTCTGGCGGAGCCGACACATACGTCGACGGGATGCCAGGACATTGTCGAGGGGGGGCAGCAAGGGTCGGATGATTGCGCTGTCGTTGAGGTGGTTGCGCACGTCGTCGAAATTGCTTTCGGCGGGCGTCTGCTCCCGCGGCGGAGCCATGGCACCCAGTTTTTGCGACGATGGCCAGCGCGTGGTGGCAGGAGAGGTTCTACAGCACGAGAGATTCGTGCTGGCGCATCGTCGCTACCTGTTGCGTGACCTGGAATCGAGCCGGGGAGCCGGCGAGACGTATCAGGCACCACGCCATGCCGACCAGCCGGGCGACGGAGTTTTCGCGAGCAGTTCCACATTGCGGGAAGAAGGCGTCGAGAGCTTCCTGGCAGCGTTTCAGCGCGGGCGATCGGGCCGCACCAGATGCCATTGCGTGTCGTCGGACTCACCGGCTCCGAGTCGAACGCAGGCTTCGCCGCCCACGACAACACCTCCCCCGGGAGGGCGGGGAGGTGCCTGGACCGCACCAGCGCTCAAGATCCTGAGCAATGTTCTCCCCGCCAGCGCCCCATTCAATCAATCCGCCCCCGGCGTGAGGCACTCCACTAAAACTCGGTCTTGGTGATGATGCCAGGCATCGGGACGGGGTACTTGCCGTTCGGCTGCTTCTGCAAGGGAGCCGGAGAATCCATCGTCAGTTCCGCAACCTGCGGGGCGAATTCGTGCGTGCTGTTGAAGATTTCGTCGTAGGTGACGACTTGGCCGGTATGGGCGGCCATGCGTCCCATCGAGGTGACGAGGCTGGCAATCGCTCCCCGTTCAACTTCGCTGTAGGGCGTATCGCTGCGAATGGCGGCCAGCAGGTCGTCCCACTCGTTCTGGTACGGATTCGATTCTTTCGGGCCGTATTCCCAGATCAGATCCTTCTCCACAAAGTTGTGGCCCCGATACGTCTTGCAGCGGGCAGGGGTGTGAGCGGAGGCGGAAATGACGGCCGAGCCTTTGGTGCCGTGGGCAAAGCTGGCGAACCGCTGGAAACAACCCGGGATGGTGCGTCCGCCCAGATACATCTTGGTACCATCTGCGAACGTGTATTCCACCCCATAGCTGTCGAAGTTCTGGTCGACATAGTCTTCGCGATAGTGCCGGCCTCCGACCCCCTGCGCTTCAACGGGCCAGGCGTCCTTCATCCAGCAGCACTCGTCCACGTTGTGGATGAGGAAGTCGCTGAACGCACCGCCCGAGGCCCACAGAAAGCCGTGGAAGTTGTCGATCTGGTACATCAGTTCGCTAGTGACTTCCGCGGGTTGTGGTTTGGCAAATGCCGAACCGGTCGGTCCCAGCATGCGGTAGGGCTGTAGCAGCGTGATATCTCCAATCTCGCCATTTTGAATGCGATCGAAGAGCTCCTGTCGGGCCCGGCAGTGACGGCACATCAGGCCGACGGCTACCTTCAAATTTTTGGCCTGAGCTTCTTTGCCCAGCGCGATGATCCGCCGTGTGGTGGGACCGTCGGCGGTCAGTGGCTTCTCCATGAACACATGGACGCCCTTTTCAATCGCATACGCAAAGTGCGGGCAGCGAAACGCAAGCGGTGTGGCCAGAATGACGACGTCACCGGGATTCAGACAATCGATCGCCTGCTTGTAGCCATCAAAGCCCAGAAATTGGCGCTCCGGAGGGACATCCACCTTGTCACTGAGTTTGCGCGTCAGATTCTTGTAGCTCCCTTTGAGCTTCGCCTCAAAGACATCGGCCATCGCGACAAGCTTGGTGGGACCGTTGATTGATTCCAAGGCGTTCGTCGCAGCGCCGGTGCCTCGTCCTCCACACCCGACCAGCGCCACCTGAATCGTGTTGTTGTCTGCCGCAAACACGGGCGGCGCCGACAGGGATGCGAGTGCGGAAACGGCCAAGGCGGCCCCGCCGGCCTTCATGGCGGTGCGGCGAGATTCCAGTGAGGACATGTCGGGAGGGAGCATCGAGGAACCTTTGCGGAATGCAGATGCGGACGGTGAATGCCAGAGAACCGCCGAGGATTGCAGGGCCGAGTCGCCGGGCGCAGCGGGGATGACCACCGGTGACAGGGGAGGGGACGAGCACACGGCACAACGGCCCTCGAACCTGATCCTGTCAAACTAAGCCAGTTGAATTCACTTCGCAAGGCATCAATCAGTGAACTCGAACCTGAATCCAGCGTCTATTTGGTGAGATTCGCCAGCGCCGGAATCGAGGAGATGATTTGGCGTACGATGTCCTCGCCGAGCTTGGACTTCAGGTATGTCACAAACTGCCCGACAAAAGCCGTGACTTGTCCGGCACTCAGACCAAAGCCCTCCAGCGTCTTGAGGAGGTCCCCCAGCTTGGCGAAGTCGCCCCCCAGCGCGGCGGTCGCTTTCCCCACGAGGCTTCCCCAACCACCACCGGCGGCCGGAGTTGTCGGGGCCTTGCCGGCGAGCGCCAGCATGGCATCCGCGCCCGGCAGCTTGGTCGTCAATTGCTGCATCACTTCCGGAGGGACGGATGA
>JBGSIP010000393.1:0-3271 GCA_041742495.1 Planctomycetaceae bacterium | reverse complement strand
ACCGCCAGATGAAGCGCTACGGTGTGCCCCGGATTGCCTTCATCAACAAACTGGACCGCACGGGGGCCAATCCCAAAGCAGTCATCGCGCAGATCAAGGACAAGCTCCACCTGCAGACGATTCCGATCCAGATCCCGATTGGACTGGAAGCGAATCTCAAGGGGCTGGTCGACCTGATCGAGATGCGGGCCATCTTCTTCGACGGCGAGAAGGGCGAAACGGTTCGTTACGAGCCCATCCCCGCCGAGATGCAGGCCGAAGCGGATGAAGCGCGGGCCGAGATGCTGGAAACGCTCTCGCTGTACAGCGACGAACTGATGGAACTGCTGCTGGCCGAAGAGCCCGTGTCGGTCGAACTGATTCACAAAGTGCTCCGCGATGCGACGCTGTCGCAGGAAGCCTGTGCGGTGATGATGGGTTCGGCGTTCAAGAACAAGGGTGTTCAGGAACTGCTCGACGGTGTGACGCGCTATCTGCCCAGTCCCCCCGAACGCGAAGTCAAGGCGATCGACGTCGATGCCATGCAAAAGGCAGAGCGCGACGGTCAGACGGTGGACCCCAAGGAGTTCAAGGTGGCTCTCGCCGCCGATGACGACAAGCCGGTCGTGCTGATGGCCTTCAAAACCGTCATGGAGCAGTTCGGCCAGTTGACTTTCAGCCGTATTTATCAGGGCAAGGTCGTCAAGGGGCAGAGCTACACGAACACACGTACCGGCAAGGTCGTGCGGTTCGGACGTCTGGTGCGCATGCACGCCAACGATCGCGAAGACGTGGATTCGGCCGGTGCCGGAGACATTGTGGCCGTGGTCGGTGTGGACTGTGCGTCCGGGGATACGTTCTGCGGTTCTGGCGTGAACTACGCACTGGAAAACATCTATGTGCCCGAGGCCGTGATCCGGCTGTCGATCGAACCGGCGAAGCGCGACGGAGCGGACAAGCTGTCCAAGGCGCTGGAACGCTTCCGCCGCGAAGATCCGACCTTCCACGTCTACACGGACGAAGAAACCGCCCAGACCATCATCGCCGGGATGGGTCAGTTGCACCTCGAAATTTACATCGAGCGTATTCGCCGCGAATACAAAGTCGAGTGCGTGATTGGTGAACCGCGTGTCGCCTATCGCGAAACGCCTACGAAAGAGGTCGAGTTCAACTACAAGCACAAGAAGCAGACGGGGGGATCGGGTCAGTACGCTCACGTTGTGGGTAAGTTGTCGCCACTTCCGCCGGGCTCACCCGATGCTTACAAGTTTGTGAACAACATTTCGCAAGGGCGTATTCCCAAGGAATACATCCCCGCGATCGATGCCGGTTTCCGCCGCGCCATCGTCAAGGGCCCGCTGACTGAGTGCGAAGTGGTAAACGTGCAGATGGAGATTACGGACGGCAGCTATCACGATGTCGACTCGTCCGAAATGGCGTTCAACATCTGTGGTTTCGACTGCATGCGAGATTCGCTCAAGCAGGCCCAGATGGGGCTGCTCGAGCCGATCATGTCGCTCGAAATCGAAGCTCCCGAAGAATATCAGGGTTCGATCTCCGGTCACCTGAGCAGCAAGCGGGGCGTCATCAGCGGATCGGAAGTCCGGCTGGGCGTCGTGTATCTCAATGCCGAAGTCCCGCTGGCTTCCATGTTTGACTACGCCAACGAACTGCGGTCGATGACCCAGGGCAAGGGGACGTTCAGCATGGAATTTGCCCGCTACGCCATGTGCCCGCGCAACATCATGGAAGAAGTGGTCGCGAAGCGGAAGAAGGACAAGGAAGCCCAGATGGCCCGCACGTAGTCGCTGCCGGCCACGGCCGGTGACGTTTTCAGCGTGACGGCAAGTTTTGGTTGGGGCGGGTGTGGCACCCACTCGGCGATGATCGAGGGTGTTTGCGAAAAACTCACGAAGGCCGCTGACAGTTTTTGTCAGCGGCCTTCGCTGTTTCCGGCTCCGAGAGATTTGGTTGGTCCCGTTGGGGCTCCTGCATTGCCCCTCGCGACGAGACGGGATTGCGGTGTGGACATACGTTCTTGGCCCCAGATTTCTCCTGCGATGTCGGCACCATTCTCCCATTGCTGACTCGGAAATCACTTGTCATTCTCAAGTCCTCGGCCGTGTTCGTGGGGTGCCTTGGAGATGGGTTATGCGGATTGCGCCAAACAACCGCTGAGAATGCGGTTTGGCAACGTCGTCAAAACAGCGATCCCGCCCGCAAAGTCAAGGTTGTGGCACAGATTGACAGCAGGGGCAGGTTTTGCCCGCGGACCCTCGTGGTGGCCGTCGTCGATCGGCAGCATTCGTCAGGAGATACAATGGCTACATTGCTGGAACTGCTCAAAGTTGGTGCCACCATGCGGCTCCCCCCGAACACACGTCTGAGTTCTCTGCCAGAGAACGGGGCCGAAGTCAGCAAGGGAGTCGAGACGGTGTCGGTCTCTGTGACTCCCAGCGGCGGCGTGGCCTCCAGCGTCAGTGTGGTGCTGTTGCCACATTGCCCCGGCGCCGTCAACTATGCCGCCTCCACCAGCGAAGTGCTCAGTGGCATCTTCACCGGTTGCATCATGGCGTCCTATCACGTGACCGGCGCCCGCCGAGTGGCTCACGTCCACACGGGCAACGATGGCGGACCGGACTGCAAAGCATACTTCCGCGATCTGTTCCAGCAGGCCAACTACAATCAGGTCGGCTGCTTCAAACCGTATGACGGCGCGCGAGATGGGGATGCTTACGCTCCGGAAATCATGGCCTCCGGAAGCAAGCAGCCTGGCGTGTTTGGCATTATCACCGCCGACAACAAGCTGTACTCGATTTACTGTCGCAAGGAATCTGCGATTGAATACGTGGTGGCAGGCGTTTTCCATCGAGCCGTCCAGCAACCTGGTTGATTGTTGAGAACGCGGTGCGCTGGATGCCTGCATTTGAATTTGTGAGCTCGCGGCGGCACGGTTAGAATTCGTGCTGCCGCGATTTCGTTGAGCAGGTTCTCGTCGCCCGGTGAGCAGTCCGACCGCGCGCCAACGAACTACGACTCGACTGGCAAGCCGAACCAACGCCGGCGATTCGTTGCATCGCCCTGATGACAGGCCCGCATGACCGCGCTGCACGCAAGGCACCTGGCAGACTGCGTGCGGGCTGCCTGCTGGCTGGAAGCCACCGCGCCGAAACCGGGCAATGTCTCCCCTGGCCACTCTTTTGACGATCTGAGCTATACCGACTTTGTGGCGGCCGGAGCGCAACTGGCCCCGGTCATGAGCGAAGCTCCGCATGCCGGAGTCGGCGTGACC
>JBGSIP010000392.1:0-5427 GCA_041742495.1 Planctomycetaceae bacterium | reverse complement strand
GTCGCGATCGCCGTGATCGCCGAAGACCGTATGGAGATCGTCCCGACATGCCGACCGAAGCGGGGGGCTATTCGGCATCGGCACATCGTGAATATGCCGAAGGTGACGAAGGTGGTGCCTCGCGGCCGAGGATCAATTTTGACGAGATCCCGGAACTCGATCCCGAGCGCTTCAACTCTGTCCCCTCCTGGCCGGAAGCCATTGCTCTGCTGACGGCGGGCCGAGTGAGGTCAGCGTCACCCGCAGCCGCCACCACCACTACCACCGAGAACGGCGAACGCCGTCCCAGCAGCGATGCCCGTGGCAAGCGTCGCGGCGGCCGCCGACGTCGCAAGCCGGACGACAAAGCCTGAGGACACGCCCCGAATTGCACGCCGGGGAACCCTGTCTGGTTCTCCGGTGCCGCTGACGACGGGTCGTAACAGCAGGTCGAGAAGACCGACGATCGTGCCATGCGGGCGCGCATCGTCGCGTCCTGAGCGGGTCCCCAACCGGGGCCAGCCTCTCGTTGGCCGGCGGTGCAATGCGCAGTTGTCTTTGCTTGGCGGACAGGGCAACCGGTTGGCATCCGCCGGCGTCACCAATTCATCGAGGGCGAACGCAGGCATTCGCGACAGGGTGAAGGAACCAGAGCATGGACCAAAAAACCTGCCGGCTGGTGACGCTGGGCTGCAAAGTCAACCAGTACGAAACGCAACTGGTGCGCGAAACGCTGCTGCAAAACGGCTACCGTGAGGCCAGCGAAGGGGAACCCGCGGATCTGTGCGTGGTGAATACATGCACGGTCACGCAAACGGGCGATGCGAAGAGCCGGCAGATCATCCGGCGACTGGCAAAAGACAACCCCGGCACGCGCACGCTGGTGATGGGCTGCTATGCCACCCGCGATCCCGCGGCGGTCGCCGCACTCCCGGGCGTGGCCGAGGTGATTCCGCACAAGCGGGAACTGCCCGACGTGCTGAAGCGGACCGGGATTGGCGATCTGCTGCCTGGCATTTCCCGCTTTGAAGGCCGGCAGCGGGCGTATGTCAAAGTGCAGGACGGCTGCATTCTCAAGTGCAGTTACTGCATCATTCCACAGGTGCGGCCGGGGTTATCCAGCCGCTCCCCGGAAGACATCGAGACAGAAGTCCGTCGGCTCATCGCCCACGGGCATCAGGAAGTTGTATTGACGGGGATTCACGTGGGGCACTTTGGGCTCGATACCACGCGGGGAAAATCGGGGCTGCCGCCGTTTCGCCTGTGGCATCTGCTGGAACGGCTGGATCGCATACCCGGTCACTGGCGGATGCGGCTGTCCAGTATCGAAACCGGCGAAATTTCGGATGACTTCATTCGGGCTGCCAGCCAGTGCGAACACCTGTGTCCGCAGTTTCATCCGGCCCTACAAAGCGGATCGGAAACGGTGCTCCGCCGGATGCGGCGACGCTATTCCGTGAATCGCTTTCTGGACAGGCTCGCGCAGCTGCGCGAGGCGATTCCCGAGCCCGCGTTTGCCACGGATGTCATTGTCGGATTTCCGGGGGAAACTGACCAGGAATTTGACGCCACACTGGCGGCGTGTGTTGCGGCTGAGTTCTCCAAAATCCATATCTTTCCGTTCAGTGCTCGGCGGACGACACCTGCCGCGTCGATGCCGAATCAGGTTTCTGCGTCAGTGATTCGCGAGCGGGTGGATCAGTTGGCCAGGCAGGAACGACGGCTGGCAGATCGCTATCATCAGCGGTGGGTGGGACGGACGGTGGAGGTCATGGTGGAACACATTCCGGGAGCGCGACCAGGGACGCAGCGCGGGACCGATGCCCGCTATCTGCCCGTGGAGTTGCCTGCTCAGTTGTCCGAAGTTGGCTGTCTGGTCCCCGCGCGAATTACAGCTGCCGGGCCCACACTGCTGGAGGCCGAACGATGAGCGATTTGAGCACGTTCGAGTCGGCCTACCTCGCGGCCGAAGCCGTGGGCGACGTGGCGGTCCTGAAGTTTCGCAAAGGACTGCTGACCGAAGATGACAACGTCGACCAGTTGGACCGCGATTTTCAGGTCATTGTCGATCACTACGGATTTCAGAAGGTCGCCGTCGATTTGTCGCCCGTTCGGTATCTCACCAGTGCCGTGCTGGGGAAGATTATCCTGTTCCACCGCCGGGTCCGCCGCGGTGGAGGCCGCCTGGTGCTCTGCGGGGCGCAACCGACGGTCAGCGACATTCTGTCCACAAGCAGCCTGATCGACTATTTTGAACTGGCTGTGAATACCGCGGCTGGCGTGGAAAAGCTGGCTCAGACGGCATAATCTCGCCACCGCTTCGGAGGCCGCGCACTCGCTCGCCCGTTGCCGGGACGGGAGAAGAGTGACGTGGCGGGAAAACGGTTCGCCCGCGGCAGGCAAAGGCGCGGAAAGCAGCCATTCATCAGTTGTTGAGAGAAGGCGGGCATCGTGGGGATGATTGTGGCTCTGGAGGGGATTGACGGTTCCGGCAAAGGGACACAGGCCGGACTGCTCCGCGACCGGTTGAACGAGCAAAAGTTCCTCACGACGCTGTTGAGCTTTCCGCGCTACGAACAGACACGCTTCGGCCGCAAGATTGGCGAGTTTCTGGACGGCAAGCTGGGGCCCGTGGATCCGGTGCACCCGGTGTTTACCTCCCTGCTCTATGCGGGGGACCGGTTGGAATCGCGGCAGGCCATTCTTGAGGCGGTGGAGTTTGCCGATCTGCTGATTCTGGACCGCTATGTGCCCTCGAACATGGCCCATCAGGCCTGTCGGCTGGGGAGCGAGGCAGAGCAGGACGAGTTGCTGCAATGGATCGAATTCGTGGAGTATCAGCACCACGGCCTGCCGCGGCCCGATTTGGTGATTGTGCTGGATACGCCGGTCGACACCGCGCAGGAACTTGTCGCTCGCAAACCGGTCCGCACTTATACCGATCAGACGCTCGATGCGCACGAGGGGGACGCCCCCTATCTGACGCGGGTGCGCGCGATGTATCATCACTTGGCTGAGCAGAACGCCAATTGGCAGATCGTTAGTTCTGTCGATGAGCAGGGGTTGCGCAGCGTTCAGGCGATCCACGACGAGGTCTTCCACTGCGTCTGGTCGGCATGGCAGATTCAGCAGCGGATGTCAGGTGGCGCTGGTGTGTGAATTTTGGGGTCGCTGTCGGCACCCGACTGCGGGAGGGGAAGACGGTGGCTGATTTGACAACCGATGACTGTGCGGCCACGCGATAGAGCAATCGAACATCATGCGAGAACTGATTCACTGGATTGAGACGCTGGTGACCACGTGGGTGGGGGGAATTGAGCAATCGGGTTATCTGGGGATCTTCATCCTCATGACCATCGAGAGTTCATTCATTCCGTTTCCGAGTGAAATCGTGATGATTCCCGCCGGGGCATTGGCGGCAGAAGGAAAACTCCTGCTGTTGCCCGCGATCCTGGCGGGGACAGCGGGCAGCCTCGCCGGTGCCCTGATCAACTATGCACTGGCGTATTATTTTGGCCTTGGTTTTCTGCGGCGGTATGGGAAGTATTTCCTGATCAGCACGTCCGCGCTCGACAAGGCTGAAGCGCAGTGGGTGCAGCATGGCGAAGTGACCACGTTTGTGTGCCGCCTGCTGCCGGGGGTCCGCCAGTTGATCAGTCTGCCCGCGGGCCTCGCGCGGATGAATCTGTGGCGTTTTTGCTTGTGGACGACTCTGGGGGCGGGTCTGTGGGTTACCATTCTGACGGTGGGGGGCTACCTGCTGGGAGGGAATGCGCAGGCGATCTGGGAGGCCCGGAAGACGGAGATTACTCTCGCCGCCGGAGGATTTGTGAGCCTGGTGATCGCGATTTACGTTTGGCGGGCCTGGACCCAGCGGAGCGTGAAGCCGGCAGGCGCCGAAAAAGGTGACAGCGCCGAGGTTGGCACCTCCGACGGAGCTGGTTTTAACGGCTCATCACCAGCGGCAAAATAAGCGGCAGGAAAAACCATTGCACAACCGGGGGCCAGTGCGGCCCGCCGCGGTGTTGGTACTCGAACAAGGATGCTGACTGTGCCGTGGTGGATCTGGACGTCGTTTATCGTCATGGTGACGCTGTTCATCGCCATCGACCTGGGGGCCATGAATCGCAAGGCGCATGTCATTGGCATGCGCGAAGCCGTGGGCTGGACCAGCATGTGGGTTTCGCTGGCGCTGCTGTTCAATGTGTTCGTCTATTTCCTGTACGACGGAAATCTGTTTCCCGGCCACATTCAAACTGCAGGGCTTTCGGGCTCCGAGGCGGCTTTGCAGTTTTTAACGGCGTATGTCGTCGAAGAGTCGTTGTCGTTCGACAATATGTTTGTCATCGCGATCATCATTTCGACATTTCGCGTCCCCCCTGAGCATCAGCACCGGCTGTTGTTCTGGGGCATTCTGGTCGCGGTGGTGCTGCGGGGTGTGATGATCGCCCTCGGGGCGACGCTATTGGATCGCTTTGAGTGGATCACCTACGTCTTTGGCGGGCTGCTACTGGTCTCGGCGGCGCGCATGATGACGATGCACGACGATGAGTTCGACCCGAATCACAGCCTGATGCTGAAGCTGGCCCGGCGGATGTACCCGGTCACGACGAAGTTCAATGGGCGTCACTTCTTTGCCGAAGAAAATGGACGCCGCGTCGCGACGCCGATGTTCTTGGCGCTAATGCTGATTGAAGGTTGCGACGTCATGTTCGCCATCGACTCCATCCCGGCGGTATTCGCCGTGACGCGAGATCCGTTTCTGGTCTTCACGTCGAACATCTTTGCGATTCTCGGGCTGCGATCGCTGTACTTTGTGCTGTCCGGCATGATGGACCGGTTCCACTACCTGAAGATGTCGCTGGTGTTTCTGCTGGCTTACGTCGGCATGAAGATGCTGCTGACGCACCATTTTCCAATTCCGAATTACGTCTCGCTGCTCATGATTGTTGGCATTCTGGGGGTGGGGGTGCTGGCCTCGCTGATGAGTCCCCCCAAGCCAGTCAAGCTTCACACGGCCGAAACACCGGGCCCGGCCGGCGACGATCTGCCGACCGAGCGATTTATTGCCGATGACGATTGACGCTGCGAGCGCGGTCCGATCCCCGCCAATGGAAAGAGTCGGCGGCCACACCGCCGGCAGCGAAAACCGGCCGTGACAGCCAGCGGGCCGACACGCTGTTGGATCGCTCCGGCGTGGAGCGATGTCCTGGAACGGTGCGTCCTGCGATTGCGCACGGGACGCACCATGTCACACGGAGATCAGCGGTTTTCGAGGCCAATTCCCGAGTAGTGGAAGCCTGCGGCTGCCATCCGTCGGGGGACGAACAGGTTGCGGCCGTCGAGAATCACGGGGCTCTTCATTTTGAGCTTGAGATAATCGAAGTCCGGGTTCCGATACTCGTTCCACTCGGTGACAATGCAAATGGCGTCGGCACCGTCGGCGGC
>JBGSIP010000391.1:0-4195 GCA_041742495.1 Planctomycetaceae bacterium | reverse complement strand
CAGGCATCTCCCACGCGGATCATCTCGCCCACGTAGAGACACTTGGTATCGCCGCGTGTGTCGCACAACGCCATCACGTTTTCATAGACCCACAAATCGTCCTTGGATTTGCCGTCTTCCGCGGGAATGAGATTCGGCATCAACATGGAAGAATCAAATCGCAGCCAGCGCGTGGTCGCGTCGATGATTTTGGCCTTGGTCACTTCGGCCACTCCGCCGGGGACATCTTTCTGAGCGGCGACCAAGTCTTCCTGCAAGCCTTTGTTGAGGCCAATCCGATTCATATCGGCCGTGGTGATCAGCACGGCCTGCAGGCGTTTGAGATTGCCGGACGCCAGCGCTTCCACAGCTTCCAGCGTCGCTTCTTCGGCGGAAATCACTTTCCACTCGTCGATCGTGCCATCTTCGTCGCGATCGAGCCCATACCGCGCCCCGCCCAGATTGAGCCAGCGGGACTGATCAACCTTGCGGTTGAAGTCGGCATCCACATCGCGATAGACCTCCAGGCCGTTGCGGTAATAGCGCCACTGGTCGACGAATGAATCGCCGTTGGTATCTACGAATCGGCGGATGATCTGACCGTATGGGCCAGTGACAATCCAAGCGGAACCCTTGCCGCTCACTTCGCTATCGAGCTTGCAGTCCTTCACCTGATCCGCCTCGGGGACGTCAATCGTCACCCCCTTGTGCGTGGGCTGGAACGACAGGGTGAAGTCGACGGTCGGGGGCTCAGCAGCCAAGGACGTGCCGGGAACTCCGCAGAGCCCGATCGCCAAGCCCGCGCAGCAGGTCAGGTTTCGCAATGTGACGCGCATTCCCATCCGTGGCTTCCTCACCCAATCGCTTTCGAGACAGTCGATCCGTCCTGACTGGTGCGGCAATCAAAAGCCCCGCCAGACAGACCTCAGAACTTCTCCGAGATTCTAAAGGGAATCCGGCCCCGAGGTCACGGCGAGTTTGCGACAATCTGCCCGTGGCATTCCAATACCGATGCCGGCAGGTGCTGAATCCCGGAGAAAAGCGTCACCGTGGACGGCGTCCAGCACAGCCTGTCCCACTGAGGATTAGATCGATGATTCATGTGATTGCGGAAATCACGGCGACCCCCGACAATCGAGCAGCCCTGCTGGCGGCATTTCAAGAATTGTGCCCCACGGTGCTCGCTGAAGTCGGTTGTCTGGCCTATACCCCGACGATTGATGCGGCGGACACCTCGCTGGCCGTACAACAAAAACTGGGGGCCGATGTTCTGGTCATGGTGGAGCAGTGGGACTCGGTGGCGGCATTGCGGGACCATCTGAGTGCCCCCCACATGCACACGTTTCGCCAGCAGCACGCGCATTTGATCGCCGGGATCAGCCTCAAGGTGCTCACACCGGGTTAGGAATGCCGCTCAGCGATGCCACGGGTGACCGGCGGGCAAATTGCCGTGGAACTGGTCGTAGTGACCGTGGATGATCGGTCGACGAGTACCGCTGCTGGTTTGTCCAGCAGTGCCGACGGGGTCGTACGCCGGAGCGTAGATGACCGGCGGAACGTAGGCCGGCGCCGACGACACCCGTGACACGCGCGGCGCAAAGTAAGACGGCTGACGGTACATCCCAAAACTGTTGGTCTGAATCCGTGTGCCGTAGCCGTAGCCACTGTGGCCAAAGTCCGGATAGGCGTAACCACCGTGGCTGACGTGCGGGTGCCCGTAGAACGGTTGGACGTAGCCGTGGTGCCCGCCGTAGACCACAGGAGATCCGTATCCCGCGTGGCGAACGGCAAAATCGTCCGCATGGACGGACAACGGCTGCAGGAGCGGAAATGCGAAGACCAAACTGGACAGACATCCGGAGGCAAAATTCAACATGAGCGAGGGGCCTGACAATCCTGTAACGGGCGGCATCCCTGCGCGAAGTTCGTCTCCAACCTCAGCGCTCGCGGCAAGAGACCGCCAGCGCGACAACCATCCGACTACACTCTTTAGCGAAAGTGGAGCCGAAGGCCGGACACGCGAATCTCGATTGTCCCCAATTATTTGCTGATTTTCTCGGGCGAACAACTCAGGAACGGGCTGGCCTCATTCGCCAGGAAAGCACTATCCAATGACCTGAAAAGCACCTACGAAGCGAGACTGCGGGACCATGCAAGTCTTGAAAACGCCGGCCCGGTGTCTCAAAACCGGCTTGCCCGCAGCGGTCGGACGTCGAGATGCGGTTCCTCCCCGTCCAACAACTCGGCGGCCAGTCGACCGGTGACGGGGGCGAGTGTGAGCCCCAGCATGCTGTGTCCAGCGGCAATGAGTGTGTTGGGTGCGCCGGGGGCCATGTCAATGATGGGCTTGCTGTCGTAGGTCATGGGTCGCCAGCCATACCATTGCTCCTGAATCGGCTCGCATTCCGGTTCTTTGAGAAACTGGCGTGCTCCAGCCCGGATGGCCTGAATTCGGCGGGCGTTGAGTGAAGCGTCATAGCCAGAGAATTCCATGGTCGAGCCGAGGCGATACGCGGAATCCATGGGGGTCACGGCGACTTTACACTCCTGAAAGATCATCGACGCTGTCGGGCAATGCCGCGGGCGGGGCATGGTGAGTGAATAGCCCTTGCCTGGCTGAATCGGCAGGCGAGTTTTCAGGCGGGACTGCCATTCCGGAGTGGTCGCGCCGGCAGCCACCACGAATTGATCGGCGGGGAATGTGCCGACTGTTGTTTCCGCCTGTCGAATTTCGCCCGCATCGGGTGACAGTCGCAGGACGCGGCAGTTTTCGACAATCTTGACTCCCAGTCGCTCGAGAGCGCTGCGCCACTGTTGAATGAGCTTGTCGGGCCGCAAATGGGCGTCCGCCGGGAAGTACCAGGCACCGGCCACCTCCGGCAGCAAGGCCGGTTCACGGGCCAGCAGGTCTTCGCGGGGGATTTCGTCGACCGTCACTCCGTAGCTGCGCAACAAGTCGGCTTCATGGCGGAAACCCTCAAATCCCTTAACGAGGCGATACACGTAGTAGCAGCCCCGATCCTGCCATTCCGGGGCAAAGCCCTCATCGGTCAGCAGGCAGCGATACAGGGCTGTTGACGAATTGAGCAACGCCTGCAGCGACACGGCCGACTCGTGCAGATCGCGTTCATTGCAACGGCCGGAGAATTTCAACAGCCAGGACCATAACGCCGGATCCCACCGCAGTTTCACATGCAGCGGGGAGTCTCCGCGCAACATGGACGGGAGCGTCTTGCGCACGACTCCCGGTTCCGCCAGCGGCAGGACGTGGCTGGGAGAAATGAGGCCACAATTGCCGTGCGAGCAAGCTTTGCCAAGCTGTGCCTGCTCGAGAATGGTGACAGCATGCCCGCGCCGCGCCAGGTAGTAGGCGCAAGCGGTCCCGATGATTCCGCCGCCGACAATCACGACTGATTTGGCCATGCTCACTACTGCTGAAAGTGTGCTGCGGGTGGGATCAATTGGATCTGCTGAGTTGCTGCCACCGAGGGGTGCGAGTGTGTGGCAAGAGCCTTCAGGACCACGAAATGCCGTCCCGGTAAGGATCGCCGGGCGAGAAAATGATGCGAGTTTCGCCGGTGATGTAGGCTGCTCCGGTGATGGTAGGAATGATCTGCGACTTTTCAGGTCCGGGCTGCCACGATCCTTCAAACACACCCCCCAGCACCGACTGCTGGCGAAAGATGGCTCCGGCCGGCAGTTTTCCGTTGGCGGCCAGACAGGCCAGTTTCGCGCTGGTCCCGGTGCCACACGGACTGCGATCGAACATGCCCCCCGGACAAAGGACGAAATTGCGACTGTCCGCCACAGCGGGATCTGACGGCGGGCCCAGCAGGTCGATGTGGTCAATTTCCGCCCCGGCTGCCCCACCAATTTGCTGATCCACCAGCGCCGCCTTGATCTGTTGGCTGCGTTCCAGCAGGGCGGGAATGTTGCCGGGAGCGATCGGCAGGCCGTGATCGGACACCAGAAAGAACCAGTTCCCCCCCCAGGCGATGTCCCCCGTCACGCGGCTGCCATCGGCGAGTGACACCGCGACCGCAGACCGGTAACGCCAGGCCGGGACGTTTTCGACGGAGACCCGGTGATCGTCGTGCGCCACGGTCCGGACCAGACCGACGGGCGTTTCGATCACACATTCGCGGCGTTTGAGCAGGCCCGCATTGATCAGCGTGACCACCAGGCCAATGGTGCCGTGGCCGCACATGTGGAGATA
>JBGSIP010000390.1:0-2348 GCA_041742495.1 Planctomycetaceae bacterium | reverse complement strand
GGCGGCGTCCCGCCCGAGACTGCCCCACCTGCCAGCGAATCGGCCTCGGTCTGTCAGCCCGCCTGACGAACACTTCAGCATTCGTGCCGTTCCGCGGTCGCCCGCTGGCCGGCCTCCGTCTCCTTGCCAACCGATCTTACTGCCAACCAGCCCCGGGCCTGTCATGCTCAAGTCCCTGCTGCGACCCTTGTGGCGAGCTGTGGTCCCAGCCCGCGTGCGCGATGCGCTGTTGCCGCTGCATGACGAACGCGCCTATCTCGCGATGAGAGTTCAAAGGTACTTCCAAGGCCTCGCTGGGGAACACGAGCGCCTCAAGTTTGTCGAAGAGATCGTTCCGGCTGCCATTCCGGAAATCCTGCACTCGGATGCCGGTCTGGTCTGGACCCAGGACCGGGAGTTTCTGGAGTGGTACCGCACACGCTGCGACGATCGCAACTTTCGCTCACTCGACCGCAAGTTCACCATTCGCGAGCTGCTTCGCCTGGTGACTCACCTGGAGGGAGATACCGCAGAAGCGGGCGTGTTTCGCGGCGCGACTTCTTGGCTGATTTGTGACCACTTTCGAGGTGCCGGCAAGCAGCACCTCGGTTTCGATTCATTTGAGGGGCTCTCGGAACCGGTCGCCGCCGACGGAGAATATTGGGCAGCAGGCAACTTGCACACCCCCCGACAGGAGGCCGAGCGATTGCTGCAAGGGTTCGATGCCCTGCTGCTCGCCGGCTGGATACCAACCCGGTTTGCCGAGTTCGCCCACAAACAGTTTTGCTTTGTGCACATCGACGTGGATCTGTACCAGCCGACGAAAGACTCGCTCGATTTCTTTTATCCGCGGACCGTCCCCGGCGGAGTCATCGTCTGCGACGATTTCGGATCTCCCTGGTGCCCTGGGGCACGACAGGCCATGCGGGAGCTGGAATCCACCATTCCCGAACGCGTCGTGCACCTGACCACAGGACAAGGGGTCATCATCAAACGGCCCAATTCCTAATTTTCAGCGAGCGGACGCCGGGAACCTTGCGGTTTCTCCCGATTTGCCAAGACTAACGGATTGGCGTCGGCAACGTTCTCACACTGTCGCCGGCAGGCTCCACTGCCGAGCCATGTCGCCGCGAAACCTTCAGCTTCGAAAACGCCCGCTGCTGTGGGTCAGATGTGTTCCCATGCCTCCCCGGTCAGATTCTGCTCGTTTCCGCACCACAGACCGCTCGGCCGCCACCCCACCAGCAGCGGAAATGCCCACGAAACAAAACCCGGCGAACGGGCAGCGGTTTCTGTTTTCGGTTGCGGTTGCGGCCGTGCTGGTGCTGGCCGCTGTACTCGCGTTTTCGAACGCCCTCGACAACCCCTTCTTCTTTGACGATCTCGTGGCCATCCAGACGAATCTGACGATTCGCTCGCTGGCCGATCTCTCCACGGTGTTTTCCCCGCCCACCGATAGCCCGGTGGCGGGGCGTCCGATCGTCAATCTCTCGTTCGCTCTCAACTATGCTCTGGGGGGGCTTGAACCGAGGGGCTATCACATCGGCAATCTGATCTGCCACGTGCTGAACGCGTGGCTGTTGTATGCCTGGCTCTCCCACCTGCTAGCCGGAGCCACACGCGACCGCCTGGAGGCGGCTTCCACAGACTGGATTGCCGCGAGCATCAGTTTGCTGTGGCTGGTGCATCCGTTGCAGTCCGAGGTGATCAACTACGCCACCCAGCGCAGCGAACTGCTGATGGCCATGTTTCTCCTGGCGACCATGTACTGCGCCACTCGGGCGTGGGAGAGAGCAGGCGCGGCCGACTGGAAGTGGACGTTGGCAGCCACGGGCTGCGCCGCCGCGGGGATGCTTTGCAAAGAGACCATGGTCGTCACTCCGGTGCTCGTCCTGTTGATGGATGCGGCATTCTTCCCGCGGCATTGGTCCACGATGTGGCAGGAGCGACGTCGGCTTTATGTGGGCCTGTTTAGCACGTGGGGCGTGCTCGCGGCGGTCCTGCTGAGTACGCCGCGCGCCTCCTCGGTCGGCTTTCACTTGGGAATGTCGGCCTGGGATTACCTGCTGACACAGGGACATGTGATCGGCAGCTATCTGTTGCGGAGCTTTGTGCCGCTGGACCCCGTGATTGACTACGGCACGCAGCCCATCACCGATCTGCAGCAGGTCTTGCCCGGTATTGTCACGCTGTTGCTGCAGGCCGGGCTGACGCTCGTCAGTTGGCGCTGGGCTCCGCGGTGGGCATTTGTGGGAAGTTGGCTGTTTGTCATTCTTTCGCCCACCTCCAGCTTTGTCCCAATCGTCACCGAAGTCGGGGCGGACCGGCGGATGTACTTGCCGCTCGCCGCGCTGATGGCTGCGGTGGTC
>JBGSIP010000389.1:0-1912 GCA_041742495.1 Planctomycetaceae bacterium | reverse complement strand
CATTTCCATGGCACCCCCTCAGATTCCCGTGTACTCGAATGTGGACGGTCAACCTCACAGCGATCCGGAGGAAATCCGCCAAATGCTGGTGCAACAGGTGCTTTCGCCCGTCCGGTGGGAAGGCTGTGTGCGAGCCATGATGGCAGCGGGGGTGCAGGAGTTTTACGAAGTGGGACCAGGGAAAGTGCTCAAGGGTCTGCTTAAAAGGATCGACCGTAAGGCAAATTGCATGAATGTGAATGACGGCGGAATTTCCTGAATCACGCGTGGCTGTCGTGTCAATCCACCGGGATGGCCACAGGGTGCTGTTCACAGTTGTGAATTCCGTGACGTTCGGCGGGACCCGTTTGACGTGACCCAGTCACGAGACCCGGCTTCGGCTTAAGGTTCCCGGCAGTTGCCACGGAACTCGAAGCCTGCAGTTCGCTGCCTGCCGTGACATTTCGTCACGTGGACTGGTGGACTGGTTTCGGCCGCGGAACTCGCTTTAATTTTGACTGGGACTGCCGCAAAGGTTGGGGTGATTCCAATGATGGCTGAAAATTTGAGTTGGACGTCGGTCAGGCTGTGCCTGACGCTTTGAAATCAAGGATCGCCATGCTCGTCAGACGCAGCCTGACCTACTGCGGCCGCCGCGGTTGACGAAGCGGCGATTGCAGTGCGAATCCAGTTGCTTGCGGCGGACCAGTTGGTGCCTTGGTCCACCGGGGTTAAGGCCCGTCACAGACGGGACAGGGAGACGGTTGTGCCATATCTGTTTGCGACATCACAGCAGCAAGAGGAAATGCTCGCGGCGATCGGTGTCGCCTCAATCGACGAGTTGTTCCGTCAGATTCCGGATGCCAACCGGTTGCAGCGTCCGCTCGCGATTCCCGCCCCTGAATGTGAAATGTCACTGGAACGCATCGTGCGCGGGCAGGCGGCGCGCAATCGGGGTGCCGGTTCCACGGCGTGCTTCCTGGGTGGAGGGGCCTATGACCACTTCATCCCGTCTGCGGTTGACGAAATCACCGGGCGTGGAGAGTTCTATACTGCCTACACGCCATATCAGCCCGAAGCCAGTCAGGGCTCTCTGCAGGCCTTCTTTGAATACCAGACGCTGGTCTGCCAGTTGACCGGTATGGAAGCGTCCAACGCCAGTCTGTACGAAGGGGGCACCGCGATCAGCGAAGCCGCCTTCATGGCGATGCGGATTACCGGTCGCGAATCGCGAATTGTGGTACTGGGCTCGGTGCATCCGGAATTCCGTGCGGTGCTGCATACCTATCTGCATCATTTGGACATCGAAATTGTCGAAGTCCCGTGTCCCCAGGGACGCGTCAATGCCGCGGACGTGGAGGCGGCGCTGAATGACCAGACCGCGTGCCTGATCGTGCAGCATCCCAATTTCTTCGGCAATCTCGAGGACGTCGAACAACTCAGTCCGCTGGCGCGCGAACATGGTGCCCTGTTTGTGGTTAGCTTCGATCCGCTGAGCCTGGGGTTGCTCAGCCGCCCCGGCGACTACGGGGCCGACATCGCCGTGGCCGAAGGGCAGTCACTGGGAGTCCCCTTGCAATATGGCGGCCCCTATCTGGGGATGATGGCCTGTCGCAAGGATTACGTCCGCAAGATGCCCGGCCGACTCGTGGGCAAAACGCTCGATCGCAAAGGGCGCGAATGCTTCGTGTTGAACCTGCAGGCGCGTGAGCAGCACATTCGCCGTGACAAAGCCACCAGCAACATCTGCACCAATCAGGGGCTGCTGGCTCTGCGGGCGACGGTGCATCTGTCGCTGCTGGGGCCGCAGGGACTTCGCGAGGCGGCCGAGCTGTGCTGCCGCAAGGCGCACTACCTCGCGGAGCGTCTGGCAGAGGTACCCGGTTGCTCGCTGCCGTTTGCCGGCCCTTTCTTCAAGGACTTTGTGCTGGAG
>JBGSIP010000388.1:0-2184 GCA_041742495.1 Planctomycetaceae bacterium | reverse complement strand
GCCGCTGAGGAATGGCTGGCCGAGCTGGCTGCACTGGCAGGGGCGGCGCCGTTTCACTTTCCCTGCGATGCCATCCACATCACGGCCGAGCAACCCTCGCCGGCTCCCTGGCGGCTGTATCTGGCGGATGCGGCGACTTGTCGGTCGTTGCTACAACGACTCCCCGGTTGTGGACAGCCGATGGGTAAGATTGGCAACATGCTCGCGGCTGCGGATGGGTTGATCCTGGTGACGTGGCTGCCGGACCCGGCCCCTGCTCTGTCGCCCGCAGTGGCGACGGCGGCCAGTGGGTTGACCGCTGTCAGTGATCAGCCGGGGTTTGCTGCCACGCAACGCAACATGGAGCACATTGCCGCTGCTGCGGCGGCCTGCCAGAACGTGTTGCTCGCTGCCACCGCAGATGGACGACCCAACTATTGGTCGAGCGGCGGGGCCGTGCTGCGCTGCCCGGCAGCCTGCGGACTGCTGGGAATTCCCGCTGGTCAGATTCTGCTCGGGGCGATCTTTCTGTTCCCCCGTTCCACGGCCGGAGCGGAAGTGAAGCCGGGCGGCAATCGTGGCCGACAGGGTCCGCCGACCAGCTTCAGCCGCTGGATTCGCTGACACAGCGCCAGCCCGCTGAAACCTCCGTACACAGACCGCCACTGTGTGCCGACTGGCATCGCCCAGAGGGTCTTGCTCCCTTGACGCACGGCCCTGGCGAAAGCGAGGGGCGCCCCGTGCGGGAGCCGTGTGGTTGCTCGTGCGGCACCCGTTTGATGGCCCGTCTGGGTGGGGTCACATGACCGAGAAGTAGTTCTCGACCGCAAAATCGAATGCGGCGGGGGTCAGGACGCGCTGTGAGTTCTTGTAGATGCAGTAGTTCTTCACCTGACTGAGCAAGTCGCGGGGCTGGCAGGCACGAAACGGGCGGCCCCGTTCTTCGTAGTGCTTGACGATCAGGTACTCGACCGCGTCCCGATTGAACTCGAAGCCAAGCTTCGGGGACATGATCTCAAACAGTTTGACGAAGTGCTCCCGGGAGGGATCCTCAACCTGAATCTTGTAGGGAATGCGGCGCAGAAACGCCCCATCCACCAGATCTTTGGGTTCCAGGTTCGTCGAAAAGATAATGAGCTGATCGAACGGCACCTGCAGCTTTTTGCCACTGGGCAAGTTCAGGAAGTCGTAGCGTTTTTCCAGCGGCACAATCCAGCGATTGAGCAGCTCGGCGACCGGCATCCGCTGCCGGCCGAAGTCGTCGATGATCAGGGTGCCGCAGTTGCTCTTCAGTTGCAGCGGCGCCTCACAGATACGGGTCTGCGGATTCTGGACGACTTCCAGTTCGTTCATGGTGAGTTCACCCCCGGCGATGACTGTGGGGCGGACAATCTGCACCCAACGCTGGTCAATGCCGGAGAGGTCAAACAGGGCATTCTGATCGGTGTTGACCACTTCTTCGTGGACCCCGGGGTCGTACAGCCGCAGGATGTCGCCATCGATGCCGAGGCAGCGCGGAATCCAGATCGTGGAGCCAAAACACTTGGTCACCCGCTCGGCGATGCTGGTCTTGCCGTTACCGGGCTCACCAAACAGGAACATGCCACGACCGCTGTTGATTGCCGGCCCCAGGCGTTCCAGCATGTTGGGAGCGATGAGCAGGTCCGCAAAAGCCCGGCGGAGATCGCTTTCGGTGATCTGCTGGCTGGCAACGCTCTGCCGTTCCATCGACCGCAAATAGTCGGACATCATGACCGGGGCCGCGCCGAAGTAGGCACACTCTTCGGTGTACCGGCGGCCTTTTTCGCGGCCGTAGTCGGTGATCAGGTAAATATAGTCCCCGGCTTCCGCCGACGATTTGATGGCGATGAGCTGGTCGAACTTCCACTGTTTGAGCAGTGGGTCCAGCAGCGCGAACGGCAAACGCAACTGCGATGCGATCTGACGCCCCGACGCGGCTGCCTTGGACACCAGATACTTGAGTGCCAGCCGTTCGACGTCTTCCGCCGTGAGTCCTGCGGCGGTGAGGGACTCGGGTGCCGATGGGCGGAATTCATCCCCTTCGCCCCGTTTGTCACCGAGCAGTTTGTTAACGCGGTCGAACAATTCGCCGATGCGGCGGTCCCGCTTCATCCAGGCCTTAGGCGGAGGATCAGGCTGAGCCTCCACGTCGGTTGCCGTGGGTTGCGCGGCGGCCGCGGTACC
>JBGSIP010000387.1:0-2639 GCA_041742495.1 Planctomycetaceae bacterium | reverse complement strand
CGTAGATAACGGACAAGCGCCAGGCGTTCCCAGCGCGCCGGCGATCCGCTGGTGCCGCTGGTGGGATGCGTGGCGACCAGCGGTGTGCCGGCGCCATCAAAGAGCACAAACTTTTGTACGGCGTCGTCAAGTTCTTCTGCCTGTGGTGTGACGACCAGCAGGACGACCTGTGGAGCAAGGCGATGTGCGGTTTGCTGATAGTGCACGGCCGACAGCAGTGGTCCGTGGCCGGGAATTCCGGCGTCAATGACTTCGGTGGGCCCGACACGGTTGTGCAACAGTGTTTGCAATTGCGCTGTCAGCAGTTCGCCGGTCGTGACTTCCGGAGCAAACACGGGGTCTCCGCCGAGCACCAGAATGCGGGTGGTGCCGGTGGGGGCGGTCGCTGGACGCTCTTCGTCGCGATGGCCCCAACTGTTGACAGAAATGGGGATGGGGGTTTGTGTATCGGGGTTTTGGCCCGCCCAGCGGCGGCCGGGCGGCAGGGCGAAAAATGTGCGATCGGAGGGAATCGCATTCGGGCAGCTCAGTGCGGAGGAGGAGTCGGGCGCGTACAGCGCGGCAATCAACTCGGCGGTCGCGACCAGACCAACCATGACGAACAGATGGCGCGCAACGCGACTGCAGAAGACGAGCATTCCCCATTGCTTGCGTATTGGCTCTGCCATGATCGACTGGTCCCCCCACCAGCGGGCGAAAACGTATGCCAGCGAGCCGATTTCAGGCAATACGGAATGGAACGCTGCGAGCGCGTGACTGGGGCTTGAGATGGACGGAAGCACCCTGCCCGGCTTGGGAGTTCATGCATCAACAGAGACTGTTGGTTGGAAGTGATGCGGGCGAGCGGTATTCTCGATCCTGCTCCGCGGCTGTTCCGTGCCCCGCTGCGAAAAGCGTGTCCGGTTGCACGGCGGCCGAATTGAGCCCGAGCATGGTGGTTCCCGAGTGGACCGGGAGTTGGGAACGACGGCTGCGAGACGAGGCCGAACCAGAGGCTCCTTTTTTGTGTACAGGTGGGGTCCGATGCCGAACGTGAAGGCTGTGCTGATGTGTGGCGGGATGCTGTTGGCTTTGTCGGGGGGTTGGTGCCCCGCCGCCAATGGCGCCGCCAGCGGTACCGAAACTGGTGCTTCGTCGGAGAGCCCGGCGACCGTGGAGCAATTGCCGAATATTGTGATCGTCTTCGCGGACGATCTCGGGTACGCCGATATTGGCTGTTTTGGAGCCACGGGCTACCAGACGCCGCATCTGGATCAGTTGGCGGCCGAGGGGCGCAAGTTCACCCACTTTTATGCGGCGCAGGCGGTGTGCAGCGCATCGCGCGCGGCGTTGATGACCGGTTGTTACCCCAATCGCGTGGGCGTGCGCGGAGCATTTGGACCCCGGGCAGGGGTCGGTCTGCATCTGGACGAAGTGACGATCGCCGAGGTGGTCAAATCGAAAGGGTATGCCACCGCCGCGGTGGGTAAGTGGCATCTGGGTGACGATCCCACGTTCCTGCCGACGCAGCAGGGGTTTGATCAGTATTACGGCCTCCCCTACTCGAACGACATGTGGCCGCTGCATCCGAGTCTGGTGGACCTGTCACCGGAAGAACGCAAGAAGCGGCGCGGTTATCCGCCGTTGCCGTTGATCTCGGGCACCGCGGTGATTGATGCCGACGTGTCGGCCGACGATCAGCGGCAACTGACGACGAACTACACGCGGGAAGCAGTGACGTTCATTGAGCAGAACCACGATCGGCCATTCTTTCTGTATCTGGCACACTCGATGCCCCACGTGCCGCTGTATGTGTCCGACAAATTTGCAGGCCAGTCACAACGGGGCGTGTTTGGTGATGTCGTGGCGGAAGTGGACTGGTCCGTCGGGCAGGTGATTGCGACGCTGCACAAGTTTGATCTGGCCCGGCGCACGCTGGTCATTTTCACCAGCGACAATGGCCCGTGGCTGACTTATGGCGATCACGCGGGTTCGGCGGGTGTGCTGCGGGAAGGAAAAGGGACCGCCTGGGAAGGGGGTGTGCGCGAGCCCTGCGTGATGTGGTGGCCTGGCCGGATTCCAGCGGGAACCGAATGTGGCGAACTGGCGGCGACCATTGATCTGCTGCCCACGATTGCCCGCCTGACGGGCGCGGAATTGCCAAACCGGCCACTCGATGGCCGTGATCTCAGTGCGCTGTTGTTTGAGCCGGCAGCGAAAACGCCGCACGAGGTGTATTGGTACTACTGGGGGGGGGCCCTGCATGCGGTGCGTTCAGGGCCGTGGAAACTGCACTTTCCCCACGACTACACCAGTGTCGAAGGGCAGTCCCGCGGGACTGGCGGCAAGCCAGGCGGCAATGTCGCCCGCCGAAGCATCGGGCTGGCACTTTACAATCTGGACACAGATCCGGGGGAGCGGAACGATGTGCACGCCCAGCACCCCGACGTGGTCGAGCGTCTGACTCAATTGGGGCAGATCGCACGGCGCGAATTGGGTGATGAAATCACCGAACAGACGGGGACTGGCGTTCGTCCTCTGGGGCGTGTGAAAGAGTGATCGCACTGCGCCGCCGTGCATGGCTCACTCACGCTGCTCGCTGGTTCGATCTTTGCGGTGCAACCACCCCCGGCGAACAGGCCTGCGGCAATTGCTGATGC
>JBGSIP010000386.1:0-1579 GCA_041742495.1 Planctomycetaceae bacterium | reverse complement strand
CGCTGGCGATGGAGGGCGCGCGGCCAGGCCGTCACGCCCTGGCAGCCAGCGATCCGTTTCTGGCTGGCGCTGAAATCGTCGAGACGGTGGAGGGCAGGCGGGCGCGTGAGGCGGTCGACCGAGCGGTTGACGAAGCTGTGTCGCGGCAGGTGCAGGTTCCCGGTGGCGGACTGCTCACCGTGGAGACTGTTACCGCGCTTACTGCGATTGATGTCGATGCGGCGTCGCGGGTGGGCGGTCAGGGAGCGGATTTCGCGCTGGACCTCAACATTGCGGCTGCGCGTGAAGCCTCCCGGCAGATCGCGCTGCGGGGGCTGGCGGGACTCTTCGTGATCGACTTCGTGACCATGCGCGACGCAGCCGGACGCAAGGCGGTTGCGGAGCTCTTCCGGCAGGAGCTGAGGCGACTGCTCGCGAGGCGTTGCGATGTGCTGGACATCTCGCCCCTTGGTCTGAGCGAGGCCACGGTGGCGCGGCGGATGCGTGGAGCGGTCGAGGCGCTGGCCGATGCTCCGGAAGGCGAGCGCGAAGCGCTCGATGTGCTCAGGCGGCTTGAGAACGAAGGGCTTGCCAATCGTGGCGGGCGTCTGCGTGGACGGATCGGCGAAGCTGCATATAACTGGCTCCAACGGGATTCCATCGGGTGGCGGAAAGCCCTCGGAGACAGGATCGGCGAGCGGTGGAGCCTCGAGCCTCTCGCCGCCGCCGACGCCCGGTCACAGGTCTGGAGCGAGTGATGAACCAGGTGAAATGCGCCAATTGCAGTGCGCCGCAGACCCCGCAGTACCAGCCGTTCTGCTCCAAACGCTGCGCCGACATCGATCTGCACCGGTGGCTGTCGGGCTCGTACGTGATTGCGGGCAAGCCGGACGAGGATGAGGACGGCGGATTGTCGGCGGACGAGAGTTCGGAGCGCGCCCGGGACGACGAATACTGACCCTCAAAAGACACGCAGAATTCGCGTAGACAGAGGGATCGGGTTTCCCTATACCACGCGCCTCACCGCTTCGGCGGTGCGCCCAAGTAGCTCAGTTGGTAGAGCATGCGATTGAAAATCGCAGTGTCGCTGGTTCGATTCCGGCCTTGGGCACCATTTTTCTTCATTTAAATCAATGACTTGAGTGCCGATTGCCCTAAGCGAAAAGTTCGACACGAATTCAAAGGTCACACATAGGTCACAAGAAGTCTGTCGCGACCTTTGTGGCAGGCAACGTGCTTGGCGTGTTTTAGGTGCAGCATGGGGTGTGCCTGACGATCCTCTTGGTGGCGCAACAGCGGGTCGAAAGTAAGCGATCCTCGGATCGCTCCTGTGCGCGTCGAGCAATCGTTAATGCGGCCGTATCGCGATTCAGGCACGAACATCAGAGGCCAGCCAAGCGACCCGTCGCAGCCCCAACCGCCGCTGCTTGGGAAACAACCTAATCGCGACGTATGCACATCGGAGCAATGCATGTGATTGCCGTTCGCACACGCCTGCGGTTCAGCAAAGTGCAGAGGGTTCGGGCGGTCCCTCCCCAAAGGGGCGAGGGCCGCGCTCTGCCTCGCGGCCAAACCGGCCGCTCGCCCGAGCCCCGCGTCT
>JBGSIP010000385.1:0-7190 GCA_041742495.1 Planctomycetaceae bacterium | reverse complement strand
CATCAATCTCACTTCGAGGCTCTCCGGCCCCGGAGCCACGTCTGACACCAGCGTGGCGCGATAGATCAACTGCACCTGGCTGATCCGCGGAATCGAGTACACAGCCAGCAGCGCGTCCACCTCCACGCGGGCGGTGGCTTCTTCCCACGTTTCGCGGGCGGCACCCTGCTCGGCCGTCTCCCCGTTTTCCATGTAACCGGCGGGAATCGTCCAGTACCCCACCCGCGGCTCAATCGCCCGGCGGCACAGCAGAAACCGGTCCCCCTGCGTGCACACGGCTCCGGTGATGATCTTGGGATTCTCGTAGTGAATCCAGCCGCAGTCTCCGCAGACCATCCGCTCGCGGTCTTCGCCCGGGGGATACGCCCGCGCAAAACCTCGCCGTGCTTCGGAATCCGGGTTCATGACGCGGCCGCTCCTGCACGACATCCCACCTGACCAGTCCACCCGCTGTGCTGGCGGCCCGGCGCGCCCCGGCCCCGCCTACGCCAGCTTCTTCAACCGGGTGATCGCTTCCAGCACATTGTCGCGACTGTTGAAGGCACTCAGCCGGAAGTAGCCTTCGCCCGCTGCACCAAAGCCGCTGCCCGGTGTCCCCACCAGGTGGGCGGAGTGCAACAGTTTGTCAAAAAACGCCCAGCTATCCAATCCACCCGGCGTTTTCAGCCAGACGTATGGGGCGTTGACTCCGCCGTAAACGCTCAGCCCCTGTTCGGTCAGACCCTCGCGCAACAGGCGGGCATTCTCCATATAGAACGCCACGAGCTCGCGGACCTGTGCCCGGCCCTCCTCAGAATAGATGGCTTGCGCAGCCCGCTGAACAACATACGACACACCGTTGAACTTCGTACTCTGCCGGCGGTTCCACAAGCGATGCAGTTCGACACGCTCCCCGCTTTCGGTCTTCGCAGTCAAGCCATGCGGCACCACCGTGAACGCGCAACGCGTCCCCGTGAAGCCCGCCGTCTTGCTGAAACTCCGAAACTCAATCGCCACCTCTTTGGCCCCCGGAATCTCGTAGATCGAGTGCGGAATCTCCGGATCGGCAATGAAGGCCTCGTAAGCCGCGTCAAACAGAATCAACGCGTCGTTCGCGCGGGCGTACTCCACCCAGCGGGTCAACATCTCGCGGCTGGCAACCACGCCCGTGGGATTGTTGGGATAGCACAGGTAGATGATGTCAACCGGCGTCGTCGGCAGCTCGGGCACAAAATTGTTCTCCGCCGTCACCGGCAGATAGACCAATCCGGCATACCGCCCGTGGTCATCCGCGGGCCCCGTCCGCCCGATCATGACATTGGTGTCGACGTACACCGGGTACACCGGATCGAGAACTGCGATGCGATTCTGCAAACCAAAGATGTCCAGGATGTTTCCCGAATCGCACTTGCTGCCGTCCGACACGAAGATTTCGTCCGCCGAGATCTCGCAACCCCGCGACCGGAAGTCGTGCGTGGCAATTGCTTCCCGCAAAAACTCATAGCCCTGTTCGGGACCATATCCGCGAAACGAGTCCCGGCTTCCCAACTCGTCGACCGCCTTGTGCATCGCCTCCCGGCAGGCCAGCGGCAGCGGTTCCGTCACATCGCCAATTCCCAGCCGAATCACTCTCGCCGCGGGATTCGCCTCGCAAAACGCCTTCACCCGCCGGCCAATTTCCGGAAACAGATAGCCAGCCTTGAGCTTCAGATAGTGACTATTGACTTCCACCATGATCGCGGCACCGGTCTAAAGATAGGCACGTCTCAGATCAGTCACATCGCAGGCTCGCCGCAAAACAACAGCGGCCCGGCCAAGCATCTTATGGTTGCACGCACAGACGCCGCCTGGGGCGGCCTGCGCAACTGGCCCCCTGCCATCGCTGGGATCGGCGCGCAAAGCAACCCCGAAACCCAACCTGTTGGATCTTCGGGGCACCTGTTGACTGCCGCTCACCGCGAAGAACGACGGCAGCTCAGAGAAACTTCTGGCCGCCATCACGCGGGTGCCACGCAGACTACCAGCTCGCCTTACGCATGCCCGGAATCAGCCCATCGAGGGCCATATCACGCAGCACAACGCGGCAGATCTTGAACTTGCGGTAGACACCGCGTGGACGACCCGTCAGAGCACACAGGCGACGCAGACGCGTGGCGCTGGACCCGCGCGGCAGCTTGCGGAGGCCTTCGTAGTCCCCGGCCTTGACCAGTTCGGCCCGGCGGGTCGCGTACTTGGCCACCAGCTTTGCGTTGCGTTTCTGCTTCTCAATCTTGCTTTTCGACGCCATGTTTCGTCCGCAATCCACACACTCAAGAGGTCATTCCGAGCCAGCCATCGCGCGAGGCATCCTCGCGAAACATGACCAACCCGCTTTGCCACACCGGGCACCGGCCCCGCAGGCCACACATTCGGCCCCCGCGCGGACCACTGGGCCGAAGAACGGCACAGCGTGCGCAATAGAATCTCTCCCGCGGGCAGAGACGGGTCGCGGATTTTGACGCACATCTGCGGCGCTGTCAATCCACGCCGCGCCCGGTTGCCGCGTAACTCCCCGATTCACAAGCTGCCCGGAAACGCCCCTCACAGCGACGAATCCTGCCGCCCGATTCTCAATGCTTCCCGTACACAATCGCCGGGTCAAACGCCTTGTCGTGTTCGGTGAGCACCAGTTTCGCCGTCTCGCCAGGCACCGCGTCGACCCTTCGAAAAAAGCAGGAGCGATAGCCCGTGTGACAGGCGGCTCCGCCGATCTGCTGCACCTTGATCCAGACCGCGTCCTGATCGCAGTCCAGCCGGATCTCCTCGACTTTCTGAATGTGGCCGCTCGTTTTGCCCTTGTGCCACAACTCCTGCCGCGACCGGCTGTAATACACCGCCTCGCCCAGTTCGATCGTCATTCGCAACGACTCGGCATTCATATACGCCAGCATCAGGATGTCACCAGTCGTCGCATCCGTGGCCACGGCGGGAATCAATCCGTCCGCATCAAATTTCGGCCGCAGCGCCGTCCCGTTCTCGACAGCGGCGCGATCATTGCGGTCAGCGAATTCCACGATGGGCAACTCACTCATGACGGTCTCCAGCGGCGGGCCAGTCCCCCAGCCCCAGCCAATTCAATGGTCGAAAAACGGATTCACGCCGCCCGCAAAAGTTCCCGTCTGTCGCGGAACGCCCCAACTGACAGCCGGCACCCGGACGCTGTTTACGGCTGGCTCGCCAACGCGCACAGACTCCGGCCACTCGAAGCCCAGAACCGGCCAGCCGCGGCGATAGTCGCCGCATCGCACCACCGCCCGCATCTCCTCGACGTTAGGGGAGTGCCTGAAATGCGTGGCGATACCAGCGAATCTGGGGCTCGCCGCGCGGCTGCCCCGCCTGACGGGCGGGAAACTCCACCGCAATCACATCGAACCGACAGCGGGACTGTAACAGGCGATGTTTTTTTAGCCACATCGCAGCCAGGCGACTGACCTGGCGGATTTTGGCGTCAGTCACAGCGTCTTCAGGCCGCCCTTTGCGAATCCCTTCCCGCGTTTTGACTTCCACAAATACAATGGTATCGCCGTCGGCGGCAATCAGATCCAGCTCACCGCGCTGCAGCCGCACATTGCGACCAATGACGCGCAGACCGGCCGACTGCAGGGCCCGTTCCGCCAGCACTTCCCCAGCCGGTCCCAGCGGATGATCACCGCGCTGCGAATCGTCCCGCGGCCGAAAAGCCGACCACCATCGCCGCAGGAACTGAAACACCGGGTGTTCCTTCGCAGCCGCTGTCAACCCGTTCGCCAGCCACCAGACCCATCAGCACGCGAGACCAGACCCAGCGGCACCCAGCAGTACGACAGGCCGCCGCACCCAGCGGTCAGGAACTGCCCCACAGCAATTTCCCGGAGCAAATGCAGAGAGCCCGGGCAGAGCTTGAGACCAG
This sequence comes from Planctomycetaceae bacterium, assembly GCA_041742495.1. Lineage (GTDB taxonomy): Bacteria > Planctomycetota > Planctomycetia > Planctomycetales > Planctomycetaceae > JBGSIP01. The sequence continues at coordinate 3,283 of JBGSIP010000385.1, read as the reverse complement.
CCTCGGGCGGTGCCCACCTGGCAAATCTCCTCCAGCAGGTTCCCTGAACACGCCGGCGTTCCCGGCGGAACACCGGAGCAACCAAGTGGGGTTACTTCGCTTCCTTGGTCGGCTTCTGGGTGACCCGTTCCCGCAGGCGGGTCGCTTTACCCACGCGATCACGCAGGTAGTACAACTTGGCGCGACGCACGCGGGCGCTGCGCTTGATGTCGATCTTCGCGATCTTGGGGCTGTGTACAGGGAACGTACGCTCCACGCCTTCGCCAGCCACAATCCGGCGGACTGTGAAGCATTCCCGCACGCCGCCGCCACGACGGGCAATCACGACGCCAGAAAACACCTGAATCCGCTCGTCACCTTCCAGAATCCGCACGTGCACGTCGACCGTGTCGCCAATACGGAAGCTCAAAGGCTCAGCCCGACGGCTGGAAGCCTCGGCAATGTTCAACAATTCCTGACGCGCCCGTTTCACAGCTTCTCTCCCGAATCGATGTCCAAACTCTGCACCCGGCCGCTGCCTGCCAGAACTGCTCCCCTTTGCAGGGCTGCTGTTGTTCCAGCCGCTATTCGCGGTCATATTTGCTCGGCACCCGATAGGCACCGCAACTGTCTACCCGCAATCAAACCATTTCTAAGGCAATCACCGTAGATCAAACGATCTCAACTCAAATCAGCCCGCTGAACCAACCCGACCCCCAGCATTCGTCGGCGAATAACGTCCACCGCCGACCGCTGCGTCTCACAAGGCATTGCACTGCACACTCAGCCGCCGGCCGGGTCCGACCCGCGTCGCTCCTGCGTGCGACGCAAACTTTCCGCCGCACGCCAGCGGGCAATTTCCTGGTGATTGCCATTGAGCAACACCTCGGGCACTGCCATACCACGAAATTCCCGCGGCCGCGTGAACTGCGGATACTCCAACTGTCCGCATTCCGCGAACGACTCATAGCGGGCGCTGGTTTCGTCACCCAGCACACCCGGCACCAGTCGCATCACGGCATCCATCAACACCATCGCGGGAACCTCGCCGCCGTTGACGACAAAGTCCCCGATCGAAACTTCCAGCGGGGCCAACCCCTGGACGATCCGATCATCAAAGCCCTCATAACGGCCGCACAATATCACGAGGCGACGTTCAACCGCCAGTTCTTCTACCAGCCGCTGATCGAGCGTTCGGCCTTGCGGCGTCATCATGATCAGCCTTCCGGGCTGCTCAGTCTGACGCTGCACATGCTCCACACACTCGAACACCGGCTCGCACCGGATCAGCATGCCGGGACCACCCCCATACGGGCGGTCATCGACACTCTGATGGCGATCCGTCGTCCAATCGCGGAAGTTCCACAATTGCACGGTAATGAGTTGCTGCTCGATCGCCTTGTGCAGCAGGCTCTGAGTCAAATATCCGTCAAAAATGGCGGGGAACAGCGTCAGGATATCGAATCTCATGAATCGAACCGGTTTCGCCGCTGTCCCGTCGTCACTCCAGACCATCTCTTCAGGCTGCCGGCATCAGCCTGCCTGAACTTGTCAACCCGCCAATCGACCGCTGGCAGGAGCGCACTTCACTCTTCGTACTGTGCAACGCACCTCACTCTTCGCGCCGTGCAACACTGAGCAACACATCCACCGCGCCATCCAGCCGACATCACTACCCCTGTCGCACGGACATCAGCCCTGCGCCCGGTGACCCCGCGCGAAAGACGCCTGGTCCGGAGCAAGTCTCCACACAGTGACAGAGCACACGTCGGGACGGCGGACTACTCAGCGGCTGCTTCTGTCGCTTCCGTGGCTTCTGCCGCTGCTTCCGCTGCGGGAGCCGGCAGTTCCTTGGGTGGCAGCGCGGCCGGCGGTTCCTTGGCGACGCCCCACTTGCCTTCGCGAACCTTCCCGATCAGCACGCCCACTTTTTCCGTGGGCTGAGCACCGACAGAAATCCAATAGTCGACCCGCTCCAGATTGAGCGTCACGCGCTTGGACTTGTCGTGCAGCATCGGGTTGTACGTTCCGACGTCTTCGATCGCCTTGCCCTGTTGCTTGGACCGGGCGTCGATGACACAGATGCGATAGAACGGCCGATGCGTGCGGCCAAGCCGCTTCATACGAATGCGAACTGCCAACTCAGAACCCCTTTATTCCCTAATCCTTAGCAGCCTCACACACGGTCCGGCCGCGACCGATGGTCCCCCCGGGACCGGCAGCCCAAGCCAACACACGAGGCCTCATTTCCGATTACGTTTACGCGCCTTGCGGGCGTCTTTCCGCTGTTTTTTCCGCTTCTCTTCCAGCTTTTCCACGTCGGCTGGTCCCCGCTTGCTGCGGAGCTTCTTATCCAGCAGACCACCCGCGCCTCCACCCATCAGGCCCGTCTGCGTCATCTGCTGCAGAGCGGCCATCTGGTCACCTTTGCCCAGACCCGACATTCGCTGCATCATCGTCGACATCTGACTGAACTGCTTGAGCAGATTGTGTACTTCCGTGGGTTCTGTCCCACTGCCCGTCGCAATCCGGATCCGCCGCGAGCGATCGATGGCTTCCGGATTCCGCCGCTCATACGGCGTCATGGACGAGATCATGGCATTGATCCGACCCATGTCCTTTTCGGCGTCGATTTCTCCCAGCATGCTGGAGAGCTGGCCCATGCCAGGAATCATCTTCAGCAGGTCGCGCATCGACCCCAGCCGTCGCAATTGCGACATCTGCTTCTGGAAGTCCTCGAGTGTGTACTTCCCCGCCAGCATTTTTTCCTGCTGGAGGCGGAGTTCTTCCTCATCGAAACTGCGGCTGACCTTTTCAGCGAGCGTGGCCAGGTCGCCACCACCCAGAATGCGGCTCGCCAGTCGCTCCGGATGAAACGGCTCCAGCTTGTCGAGTTGCTCGCCGACACCCAGAAACTTGATCGGCACGCCAGTCACAGCTTTGACGCTCAGGGCGGCACCGCCGCGCGTGTCGCCGTCCAGCTTGGTCAGAATGACCCCGTCCAGCTCCAGCGAGTCGTTGAAGACCTTCGCGGAATTGACGGCGTCCTGCCCGGTCATTGAGTCGCAGACGAGGAACACCTGATCCGGACTGAGCTTGCGGTCGATTTGCCGCAACTCATTCATCAGGGAGTCGTCAATGTGCAGCCGGCCAGCCGTGTCGAGAATGACCAGATCGGCCCCCGCCTTGCGCGCGGCGGCGACACCATTCACACAGACGTCAACCGGGTTGCGGCCAGCCGGGTCTTCCGCATGCACGGGGACGCCGATCTGCTGACCAATCACCTTCAACTGTTCGATGGCGG
>JBGSIP010000384.1:0-2200 GCA_041742495.1 Planctomycetaceae bacterium | reverse complement strand
TTGCGCTGGTGCCCTGCGTGTCGCCGCCGGGGGCTTCGCTGCCGTGTGATCCACCGTGACTCGTCTCGTGCGTCGCACCATGCGTCTCGCCGTGATCGTCACCATGTCCGCCGTGGCCGTGCGCTTCCACCGGTTGCAGGTAGTAGTTCGCCGCCAGATCCGGATGCGGATTGCGAATGCGGGCCAAGTACTTGGTCCGTGGCTTCACGTTCAGTTCCGCCAGCAGGGCATACGACCGGGGAGACTGCTGCGCCTTCGTGACACGGGCTTCCGCATCCTGCAGGTTGCCAAACTCGATCGCGTCGGCCGGGCAGGCTTCCTGGCAAGCCGTCTTCACTTCGCCATCCCGCACGGTGCGATACTCGTTCTTCGCGGCGATCTTGCCGTTCTGAATCCGCTGCACGCAGTAGGTGCACTTTTCCATCACACCACGGCTGCGCAGCGTGACTTCCGGATTGAATTGCAACTGTACCAGTTGCATTTCCGGCTTGGCCAGATGCAGGACGTTGCTGAGGTAGTTGAACCGCCGCACCTTATAAGGGCAGTTGTTTCCGCAGTACCGGGTGCCGATACAGCGGTTGTAAACCATGTCATTGAGCCCTTCGTCACTGTGCACGGTCGCGGCGACCGGGCACACCTGCTCGCACGGTGCATTTTCGCATTGCTGGCAGACGAGAGGCTGGTAGGAAATCATCACCTCTTCAGGGTGGGCATGAATCGCCGCCACTGACTCGGCTGGCGTCTCTTCCGTCGGGCCGACAAAATAACGGTCAATGCGCATCCAGTGCATTTCGCGACCGCGATGGACCTGATCCTTGCCCACGATCGGCACGTTGTTTTCGGACTGGCACGCCACCAGGCAGGCGTTGCAGCCCGTGCAGCGGTTCAGATCGATCGACATGCCCCAGCGATAGGTTTCGTCGTACTGGCGCTCCTCCCACAATGATTCCAGCGCAGGGCCGTGGACGTGCCCCGCAAAACCGGGATCTTTCTGGAACGACTCGACGGTCCCTTCGCGGACCAGCGCACCCACCCGCTCGGCGATTCCCATCTGGCCGGTGGTGTCGATGGCCCAATGGTTTTGCGTCGTGGCGAGCGTGTAGGGAGTGGCAGTGGCTCGCAGCGTGGCATTCGCCGAAAAATCAGGTGCGTCCGCCGTGCGAATGGCGTAGGCATTCGCACCCACGGGGTCGACACCGTCTGCCGTGCTGCCGCCGACGTGTCCTGCGGCGGTGCGTCCGTAACCCAGGGCCACGCCAATCGAGTTATAAGCCTGTCCGGGCATGATGTAGGCTGGCAGATCGAGCGTGCGATCTTTCAGGGTGATCTTCACGATCGTTCCCTGTTCAATGCTCTTCTCCTTGGCGGTCCGCGGACTGACGAGGGCTGCGTTGTCCCAAGTCAGCTTGGTCAGCGAGGCCGGCAATTCCTGCAGCCAGCCGTTATTCGCAAAACGCCCGTCGTAGGTCGACTCAGAGGGTGTAAAGACAACTTCGAGCGAATCCTCGCTCCAAGCCGAACGCTTGCGGACCCACTCATCGGCGGTCGTCTGGCCACCTGCCGCCAGTGTCGCGGTGACCGGTGCCAGCCCGGCCCAAGTGTCGAGACCATCATGCACGAGCTTGCGCCACGCTTTGACTGACAGCTCGCGGCCCAGCACTTCGGCCGCCGTCGCCCGCACGAGGTCTTCGGGCTGCGTCTCCGCTGCGGCTTCGTCGGCCAGCATCGCCAGCAGTTCGATGTCGGACTTGCCCTTGTGGAACGGATCAATCAGCGGCTGACGGACGACGTAAGTCCCGTCATAGGTCCGGCCGTCGCCCCACGCTTCCAGATTGGCGGCCCTCGGCAGGGCCCATGTGCACAGAGCTGTCGTCTCGTTGTCATATTCCGTGAGATGCACGGAAAGCTTGACCTTCTTCAGCGCTTCGCCGAACGCGGTGTCGATCGTCGTGTCGTAGACGGGATTGCCGCCGATGATCACCAGTTGCTCGATGCTGCCGTCGTTGATCGACTTGACCAGGCTGCTCAGCGCGGCGTAGTGGCTGGGGCGATCGCCGGCCGGTTCTTCCGTGAGCGTGATTGTCGTGCCAATGTTGCCCAAGGCCACGTTCAGGGCGGCAATCGCCGCCTGCGCTTCAGGACCGTGTTGTCCGCCAATAGCCACGACGGAGTGCCCCTGGTGGGCCACCAAGTCCTGCGC
>JBGSIP010000383.1:0-3480 GCA_041742495.1 Planctomycetaceae bacterium | reverse complement strand
CACGCCATTCCAGACACCGTCACACAGACTTTAATCCCAAATTCGAGACCCAAACTCGGTACCCAATTTCGATACATACATAGGGGAGACCTGACCGTGCATGACTCGTCCGCTGCCACTGCTGCTGCAAGGGCTTCCTTGCGGTCGGGGGCCGGCGCGTCATCGCTGCCCCCTGCCGGTCCCGCCATCCTCGAACCGCTGACCGATGCCCGTTACCTGACGCCCCCCGAGTGGATGGGAGCCGTGTTGCGCGCAGCCGGCCTTTACAACCTGTTGTGGGGCCTCAGCGTCATCATCGCCCCGTCGTGGTTGTTTCACCTGCTGGGGATGGAGCAGCCCCTCTATCCACAAATCTGGCAGGCGCTGGGGATGGTGATCGGCGTGTATGGCATTGGCTACTGGATTGCCGCCTCGAATGCCTATGCCCACTGGCCGATCGTGCTGGTCGGGTTGCTTGGCAAAGTCTTCGGCCCTGTCGGATATATTTTCTCCGTCTTCGCATCCCCGCACGGCGCAGTTCCCTTTCCACCTGCTTTCGGCTGGATGCTGATCCCCAACGATCTCATCTGGATCGTCCCGTTCGCCGCCATCTTGTGGGGCGCAGCGCGGGCCAATCAGCCCGGGATGTCACCATTGGCGGTTGTGCAAGATCCGTGGGAATCCATTCGCAGTCAGCACGGACACACTCTGGGAGAGGTCTCGCGGCGGGCCCCCACGCTCGTGGTCTTTCTCCGCCATTCCGGCTGCACGTTCTGTCGCGAAGCTCTGCAGGATCTGCAGGCACTCAAATCCAAGATCGCCGCCACCGGCAGCCAACTGGCGATTGTGCATCTCGATCACGACGCCGCCGGCGCGCTGGCCTGGGTACAGCGATATGACATCGGCATGGTCGAGGTCTTTGCCGATCCCGACCGGCAACTCTACCGGGCGTTTCGACTGGAACTGGGGAGCCTGTGGCAGCTATTCAGTCCGCGTGTCTTCTGGCGTGGCTTTCGTGCGGCGATTCTCGACGGGCACGGCGTCGGACGTTTGCAGGGCAACGGCTTTCAGATGCCTGGCGCGTTTCTGGTTCACAACCAGCATGTGCTGCGTGAGTACCGCCATCGCGATGCCTCCGACCGCCCGGATTATGCCGAACTCGCCTGCGTGATCTCCCCCGCCACCGACACCACCCCCGCCGATCAGCCCTCCGCCACCAGGGTGGGCGACAAACTTCCCGCCAGCACGGCGCGAGTTCCCTCCGCCTAGCCGCCGCGCTGTCTTGCGGAACAATCTCCGCGGCATTGATTGTCTGACTGTTCTGATTTTTTTGGAAAGCAACGTCTCATGACCCATCCAGCCGCGGCCCCGACCACCCTCGCCCTGGACCATCTGCATCACCTCGCGATCAGCGTCAACGACATCGCCTCCGCCGTGGATTGGTACACCACCAATTTTCGCTGTTCCATTTCGTATCAGGATGGCACGTGGGCGCTGTTGAAGTTTGCCAACACGCATCTTGCGCTGGTGCTCCCGGGGCAGCATCCGCCGCACCTGGGTTTTACGTCACCGCATGCGGAAAAGTACGGCGAACTGAAACTGCATCGCGACGGCACACGCTCGGTCTACACCAGCGACCCATTTGGCAACGTCATTGAATTCCTCGACGAGGAATCCTGCCGTCAGGCTGGTCTGTAGGTCAGACGGCACGGTGTACCCGCTTGCCGGTTCGCGAAGTCCGTCGGTTGTCGTGGAAAAAAATCGCCGCCGACTGTTGTCGATGTGGCCGGCCGTCGTTCGACCAAGTGCAATGGCAGGCCGCGGCGTGGCGAGCCCGCCTGAATCCAGCTCCGCTGTGTCCCGAAAGCACCTCACATGTCGACCCCACTGGGCACCGTCCACCTGCGCCGCGTTCTGAGAGCCCCAGCCGACCGCGTCTACCGGGCGATTCTTGATCCCGACGCCATGTGCCGCTGGCTCCCCCCGTATGGCTATCTGGGAAAAATGGAATCCATTGAGGCGCGTGTCGGTGGGACATACCGCATGTCCTTCACCAATTTTGCCTCCGGTCACAGTCACTGTTTCGGCGGCACGTTTCTGGAACTGATCCCCGGCCAACGCATCCTCATCGCGGACACGTTCGACGATCCCGGTCTCCCAGGCGAAATGCGGAAGACCATTTCCCTGCGCCCGGTCGCTTGCGGCACCGAACTGGAGATCCTCCACGAAGGCATCCCGGCCGCGATCCCTGCCGAAATGTGCTACCTCGGCTGGCAAGAGTCACTGCTGCAGTTGCAGCAGCTTGTGGAACCCGAACTGCCGCCAGGCTAACGGCCACCCATCGGCACCGCATCACCCGGCGTTGTCGCCGGTCTGCCGTGGTCGCCCACGGTCCCGGTCATTGCGCGGGACCAATCGTGCGCTGCCCGCCGGCGTACTACTCGCCCGCTGGTGCGTCATCGGCTGCCGGTGCTTCATCGGCTGGCAGCGACTCGCGACGTGGCAACAGTTCGGCGATCAACCTCTCCGTGGCCACATCCGCAGGCAGCTCTTTTCCTCTCACCAGAAATGGCGCCGGCCCGGCGTTCGTCAGTACCACCATGCCCAGCGGCGGATCGCGTGAAAACATGACGGACGCGGCATAACCGCGCACTGCGCCGTTGTGCCAATAGTACCCCGGATTTCGATCGGCCGGCCGCAGCCACGCCAAACCGACGTCGGTCCCATCACTCTGGTGGTGCGGCTGACGCGCCAATTCCAGCGCCGGGTCCAACGGTGTGGCAACAAGCCCTGCGTGAGCCGCCACAAACGTCAACATGTCGTCCACCGTCGAATAAATCGCCCCGCAGCCAGGCACGCTGGCAAACGTCCACGGCTCCACCGCGCGATTCTCATCGAACCCGGGCACCAGTCGCTGTTGCTGTTCGCCCGTCAGCTCGATCACCGTATCGGGCATCTGCAAGGGGCCAGTCACTCGTTCCGCCAGCAGTTCCCCATACGTGCAGCCGCGATCATGGGCCAACGCTCTCCCGAGCACGCCAAATCCCAGATTGCTGTAAGCAAAGGGGGCTTCCGCCTCATTCCGCAAAGACGTGAGACTCAGCGAACTTACGAGCGCCTGATCGTCGAAACGCCCATAGGGGTTCGCCATCATGTCAGCTCCCAGCAGTGTCAACACGACCATGCCGATCTGCTGGTTGAGGGGTATGCGCGGCAGCCCTGATGTGTGCGTGGCCAGTTCACGAAACGTGAGTTCGCGATCGCCCCGCCGCGGCAACACCATCTCCGCAGGGAGATGCGGTTGTACGGCCTCGTCGATCGCCAGCTCACCCCGCATGATCGCTTCGGCCAGCAACAAGCCTGTGAACGGCTTGGTGATGGAACCAATCTGAAACACCGACCGTCCGTCCGGCAGAGCGGCGACGGACGCTGGCGCATCGCTACCAGGCGGCACTTCGCCATACGCCACCACGGTTCGCTGGCCATCCTGCGTGATGACGC
>JBGSIP010000382.1:0-6042 GCA_041742495.1 Planctomycetaceae bacterium | reverse complement strand
GCATGATGGCGGACCCTGCCCCGCTGCCGACAATGTCCGCTGATGCCGTGCGACAGTGGATCGCTACGCACATTCCCCGTGCCGATTTTGAGAATCAGCGGGTGCTGCTGGTGATTCCGGATGCCACGCGCACCGCTCCGCTGCCCCTGCTGTTTGACGCCCTGCAAACGCAGCTGCGCGGCGCCGTGCGGCAACTGGACGTCATTGTGGCGCTGGGGACCCACGCCCCGATGTCCGACGTGCAGATCTGCCGGTTGCTGGGGATCAGTGAGGAAGAACGGGGAGGCCTGTTTGCCACGCTAGGGTTGTTCAACCACGAATGGGACCGGCCGGAATGCCTGTCGACCATTGGCGAACTGACCGAAGCCGACACCGCAGAGATTACCGATGGTCGGCTGGTGATGCGGGTGCCGGTGGAAATCAATCGCCGCATTCACGACTACGATCTGCTGCTGGTCCTGGGGCCGGTGTTCCCGCATGAGGTCGTTGGTTTTTCCGGGGGCAACAAATACTTCTTCCCGGGGATTTCCGGTCCGCAACTGCTGAACTTCTTCCACTGGCTCGGCGCGCTGATCACCAACGCCGGGATTATCGGCGTGAAAGACACCCCGGTGCGGCGTGTAGTGGACCGCGCGGCAAAGCTGATTCCTGTGGCGACGCGCGCCATCACGTTTGTGGTTTCGCCCGGCAATGAGTTGTATGGTCTGGCGTACGGCACGCCGGAAGCCGCCTGGAACGCTGCGGCAGATATCTCTCGGCAGGTCCATATCCGGTACTGCGACCGGCCGTTTCACACGGTGCTCTCCTGCTGCCCCCTGATGTACGACGAACTGTGGGTGGCGGGAAAGTGCATGTACAAGCTGGAGCCCGTCGTCGCCGATGGGGGCGAGCTGATCATTTATGCTCCGCACCTGCACGAGGTTTCGATCACGCATGGCAAGCTGATTCGCGAAATTGGCTATCACGTGCGGGACTACTTTGTCCACCAGTGGGACCAGTTCAAACACTACCCGTGGGGCGTGCTGGCGCATTCGTCGCATGTGCGCGGGCATGGCAGTTTTGAAAACGGCGTGGAACGCCCGCGGGTGCAGGTGACGCTGGCGAGCCAACTCTCGCCGGAGGAGTGCGCCGCCATCAATCTGGGCTATCGCAATCCGCAGGAGATTGATGTGGAGGCCTATGCCAATCGCGAGGACGAAGGCGTGTTGCTGGTCCGCAAAGCGGGCGAATTGCTGTATCGACTGACAGAGGAAGCCTCGTGATGACTACCGGTCACTTTTCCCGCTCGACAGCGGCTGCAATTACCGAACGCTGGCAGGTCGCACTTCGCGCTGTGGCTGAAGTGCAGCCCATCATCATGCGCTACTTTCAGTCCGCAGATCTCGCGGTGGAACTCAAGGCGGACAAATCGCCTGTCACCATCGCCGACACGCTGGCCGAAGAGTGCATGCGCGATCTGGTGCAGCGGAAGTTTCCCGCCGACGCCATTCTGGGCGAGGAGTTTGGACAAAGCCGCGGCTCGTCGGGCTTCGCGTGGATCATTGATCCCATTGATGGCACGAAGGCGTTTGTGCACGGCGTCCCTCTGTTTGGCACACTGGTCGCTGTGACCTATCAGGACCAGCCCGTCGTTGGCGTATGCAGCCTCCCCGCGCTCAAGGAAACCATCCACGCGGCGATTGGCCACGGCGCGTGGTGGAATCGACAGTCCCGCGACTCCAAAGCGCGAGTCTCGCAAACCGCCAAGCTGTCAGAGGCTTTGGTTTGCACGACCGATGCGAATGGGGACTGGTCGCAGTACGGTCATGGCCGACTGTATGAAACGCTGTCGCAATCGACGCGGCTGTTTCGAGGCTGGGGAGACTGCTACGGACACGCGCTGGTCGCCACCGGTCGCGCCGATGCGATGATCGACCCCATTCTCAACCCGTGGGACGCGGCGGCCTTCTTGCCGATTCTCGCCGAGGCGGGCGGCTCGTTTGTGGACCTCGACGGCAACGCCCGTTTTGACGGCGGACACGGAGTGAGTGTCAACGCCGCCCTGCGCGACGAACTGCTCGCCACGATGGCGAAACACCGACAGCCCACACAGAGCCAGCCGGGGACGTAACAGCCCGCTTTACGACAAAAACCTGAAGCAATTGAGGGTGCCGCTGGCAGAGCCCACTGCCGTATTCTGCGACGTGTGAACAACACTGGCAGAGCCCAGTGGCTCCCAGATTATTGTTGTTTTCCCCTTGCACAACAGGCAGACAACCACGCGAGCCCTCACAAGTGTCCGCGGGAAACTCCCGGCGAACCTCGACGGGCGGCGAGGTCCGCCACGGTGATGGTTCGCGGGCTGTGCCCAGTCGCCGAGTGAAGCGCGGTTCATTCCGCGGCGGGGGCGGTTCCGGGTGCGGCAGGAGGATTGTCACCCGGGGGTGACGTTTCAGCCGGTTTGGTCTCCAGTGTTTCACCCGCCTTGAGCTGGCGGATCGTGCCCCACAGATGGCCGCCGTGGTCGTCGTGCTGCCAGGTCCCGGCGTAACGGTCGCCGTGAATGAGCACCCGCGCCGTGAAGGTACCAAAGCCGGGGACGCCGACGTCGGTCAGTTGAATCATTGGCGTGTCACCGGCAAAGCGAACTTTCACCGGGACGGGCGCTACTGCGTCGTGCTTGCCGTAGGTGATGCGGGCCAGAATCAGCCAGTTGTCACCCATCAGCTTCGTGACCTGTTGGACCACGTAGCGTTCGGGCTTCCCGCCACCATCGGGATTGTTCAGGGTGGTGAAGTGCCCTTCCATCACGGCGTTGGTGAGCGTGTTGACAAACTGTTGCTCGGCGGCAGTCAACCCCGTGGGTGACATTGCACTCGGCTTGTCGGATGCGGGCTTCTCAGTGGTGGGCTGCTGAGCTGTAGGCTGCTGGGCTGCAGTCACTTGGGCGGCGAGCGGACGTTTGTCGTCAGCGCGCAGCAGGTGCGACTCTCCACAGGGGCACACCGCGGTCAGCGTCCACAGGCACAATCCCGTCAGCACAACACGGCGAAGCATGGCAAATTCTCCCATTCGAGATCGCAGGTGGGACGGGGGAATTCCCCCGGCAGTGGGTGAGACCCCAATTCTCGCCGCAAACCGGGGCAGACTTCAAGCACAGCGCCGGGCGACCTACACTGCCCACGTTTGACACTGCCAAGGTTTGACACTGCCAACGTCCGACACTGCCAGCCATTCACGCCCTCTGCAATCTTCACCGCCATGCCGGATTCAAACATGCCCGAGCAGGGAGTTCCTCCCGACGACGCCACTCTCTCGCCGCGGTTTCGAGAGCTGGTGGCGGTCGTTGCGCGGCTGAGATCACCGACCGGCTGCCCGTGGGATCGTCAGCAGACACTCGCTTCCATCAAGCCTTACACGCTGGAAGAGACCTACGAACTGCTCGAAGCGATTGATGGCGGAGACGACGCCGAGATTGTCGAAGAACTGGGGGACGTGCTGCTGCAGGTGCTGCTCGACGCGCAAATTGGAGCGGACGAAGGGCGGTTTTCGCTGATTGATGTGGTAGACACGCTGACCGCCAAATTGATCCGTCGGCATCCGCATGTGTTCGGTGCGTCGGAAGATCGCAGTCTGGAGGGGATTTCCCGCGCGTGGCAGCGTATCAAGGCGATGGAAAAGCCGCAGCGGGAGTCGCTGCTGGATGGCTTGCCGGCGGATCTCCCCGGGCTGGCCCGCGCGGCGCGCCTGCAGGAGAAAGCCGCGCGGGTTGGATACGACTTTCCGCACCGGGCCATGCTGTTTGCAAAACTCGAAGAAGAGCTGGACGAATTGAAGGCCGAGCTGTCACCGGAAACTCCGTTTGAAACCCTGCCGGTCGACGTCGAGCAGCCGCACACCAAAGACGAGGCGGTCACTGATGCCCAACAACGGGACCGCATTGAAAGTGAACTGGGAGATGTGCTGTTCGTGCTGGCAAACATCGCACGACGCTGGAAAATCAATCCGGAAGAGGCCGTCCGCCGCACGAACGCGAAATTCGCCCGGCGATTTCGGGCGATCGAAGTCGCCGTCGCCGCGCAAGGCAAATCCATGTCCGACGTGAATCTGCCCGAGATGGAAGCCATCTATCAGGCGTACAAGCGGCAGGAACATGCCGAAACGAAACCTTCGGCCCAGTAAGCCGCAGCAGCCCGTTGGGCCACGGGTGCTGTCCGCCCCGAAACGGGCGATGCCGCGTCCGCCGGGCAGCAGCGATAACTGGCCAACGGTCACCCGCGCGAGCTAACATCTGCCTTGAAAGATGCGCGAGTGACGCACTGGACAGGTCATCAACTACACGGATCAAGGGGTTTCCCGATGCGTTGGGAATCTGGTCGCCGCAGCGACAATATCGAAGACCGTCGACGGGCGGCACCGGCACTTGCACTGGGGGGCGGGCTGGGCATCGTCATTATGGTGGTGATGGTGCTGCTCTCCGGGGGCAATCTGGGCGACGTCTTGAAGGTCGTCGTCAACAACGCCGCCCAGCAGGCACCGGTGCAGCAACCGGGTGAGATCTCCGCCGAAGAAGACCGGCTGGCGGACTTCACATCGGTCGTGCTGGCCGATACCGAAGATGTGTGGGACGACCTGTTTGCCAAGATGGGTAAGCAGTATCAGCATCCTGAACTGGTGTTGTTCACCGGCCAGGTGCAATCGGCTTGCGGCTTTGCGAATTCCGCGGTCGGGCCGTTTTACTGCCCCGGCGACCGGAAGGTGTATATTGACCTGAGTTTTTACGCCGACATGAAGAACAAGTTCAACGCGGCCGGGGACTTTGCGCAGGCGTATGTGGTGGCGCACGAAGTCGGCCATCACGTGCAGAATCTGCTGGGCATTTCGAGCGAGGTCAACGAGGCCCGAGGCCGTGTCAGCGAAGAAAAATACAACCAGCTCTCTGTGCGACTGGAACTGCAGGCGGACTTTCTGGCGGGGGTCTGGGCCCATCATGCCCAGAAGGCCCGCAACATTCTGGAAGAGGGGGATATTGAAGAGGCACTGCGCTGTGCGCAGGCCATCGGCGATGATCGCCTGCAAATGAAATCCCGCGGATATGTTCAGCCGGAATCGTTCACACACGGGACGGCCGCCCAGCGAGCCAAGTGGCTGCGGCTGGGGCTGCAGACGGGGGACATTCAGCGAGGCGATACGTTCAATGTGCCTGAAAGTCAGCTCTGACTCATGGCGGCGCGGTCGAGGTCATTTTTGCAGCCGGGAACGAACGCTTCATGAATTTACCCCCCGGAGTGACACGCGGTCAGCCGGCACTGGGCATTCAGCAGCCGTGGGCCGAACTGATTCTCCGCGGAACCAAGACGCTCGAAGTGCGATCCCGGCCCACACAGGTTCGCGGTCGCATCCTGATCTATGCATCGCGGCGGTTTAGTCGACTCGCCGCCGCCAGCGTGGCGGCTGGCCAGAACGGCCTGAGCCCCGCGGAGCTGATCACCGGTCAATTGCTGGGGACGGTCGACCTGGTGGACTGCCGGCCGGCGCTACCCGCTGACGCCAGAGCGGCTTGCGTCCCCGCCCGCTTGCTGGTGGATCAGTTTGTGTGGACGCTGGCAGACCCCTGCCGCTGGGAAGCACCGGTGGCTCCGCGATTTTTGCCGTATGGTGTCTGGTTCTATCCGTTCGAGCGACGTTCCTCGACGGGACACGATGTCCGTTGAAGCCAACTGTGCCGGGATGGTGGTGGGATGTCAAAACGGAATCCGTCCGCGGGCCCCCCACGGCAGACAGAGACCACCTCAGCCAAGACGTCGATCGTCGAAGGCACACTCATCGGCGGCAATACCTCGGCGGAGTCGACTGGCAACGTGCCAGCGGGCTCCGGTTCTGCCGCGCGTTGCTGGATGGGCCTGATGTGGCTGGTGGGATTCGCGGCCGCGTTTTCGTCGCTGGGGTTGCCGAACAACACGTTTGACGGCGAGCCGTTGCCGCGCCTGGAGATCTGGCGTCAACTGCCGGACCTGCTGCTGGAGAACATCCTGCCCACGCGGGTGAAAGATGCACCGCCTG
>JBGSIP010000381.1:0-5384 GCA_041742495.1 Planctomycetaceae bacterium | reverse complement strand
GGTCGACACGCGGTTGATGGCGTCTTCGACGATGCTCACCACCGTGGTGCCCGAGACTTCCGGACCGAGGTCCTTCAGGCTCTTGCCACCACCGGTGCCCAGTTCGAACAGCTTGCCGTTCACACCACCCAGGCGGGCCGTGTTGATGGCTTCGATCCCCAGACCAACCTGCCCCGCGGCGGTCACTTCCTGACCGATCTGGAACAGGGCTCCCCCGCCCACCACGTTGACCGTCGCCAGGTTGCCTGCCGTGTTGGAGGATTCCTTGAACGTGAGCGAAGCGTCGAGGGTTGAGGTCCGCAGGGTGGCGGTCAAACCGTCCGTGGAGGCCTGCTGACCGTTGATCGTCGCCTGAATGTTGCTTCCCACCGCGAACGAGGTGTTCGTCACACCGTCGGCGGCCGTGGTCTGCAGGCTGCCGGAGAGAACGTTCAACTGGGCCTTCTGGTCCGAGCCGTAGCCGGTGGACACAATCTGCAGGATCCGGCTGTCGATATCGACCACTTCGGCCGAAGCGTTGCCGACGACCACTTCCGAGCCATCCCCTTCGAGTTCGAAGTCCAGTACTTCGCGAGCCCGCACCGCGGGGTTGCCGGTGTCGCTGTCCAGGAAGCTGCGGATGTCCGAGCCCGTCGTCGTGACGTTGCCGTCGGCATCGGTTCCGAGCGTGAAATTGAACGTGATGGTTGAAGCATCTTCGGTCACAGCCAAACCAAACGTCTGGCTGGCGGAAGAGTCATTGAATCGCACGCTGATCGTCTTGGTGGAGCCGAATGCCTGAGCATCGAAGAACGTAATGCCATTGTTCAGGCCGTCGGTTCCGCCGGAGAGCTGGGTTTCCAGCGTGCTCGTCGAGACAACGGTCGTGTTCGCACCCGTCAGGTTGGTAGTGACTTCGTTGTCACTCGCCGTGGCAGCGGCATCGATGACAGCCTGAATTTGAGCGGCGGTCGCTCCTTGAGCAACACCACCACCGTTCGTCGCCAGTTGCACGCGCAACGTCTTGTTGCCTGCGCTGTCCTGCGAGAACGAAGCGCCGAGCGACTGGCTCGCGGCACCACCCGAGAAATCGCCTACCTCGACAAAAATCTCTCCGCCCAGGGAAGCCGCAGAACCACCGGCACCGCTGTTGCGGTTGTCAGTGATGGTCAGCGTGGAGGCATCCAGACCGGCTGTGCCGTTGGCGGCGAGCCCCTGCGAGGCCTGAGCCGCAGCCAAACCAGCTCCCGTACCAGCAGTCAGTGCCACGCTCACCAGAGCGGAAGCATCATCATCCGCCTGAATCAGCCCCAGGACGTCGTTGACGGATGCCGTCACGTTGGTGCCGTCGTCCGCCAAGTCAACTGTAATCGTATTGCCTGACACCGAGACAGTGGACGTTCCGTTGCTGTTCGTTCCGTTGTTGAACACAACGTTAATATCACCACCCAGCGAACCCACCGCACCCAGTTCGGACGTCGCCCGGGCGTCCGTGAAGCGGAGAGTTGAGCCGCCGGCCGTGTAGTTCAATGTCGAGGCGGTCGCGTTGGTCTTCAGTTCCACCACGCCCTGCGTCGCTCCGCCGTTGATTGACAGACCCGCCGACTGGGTGGCCTGCACACCGGTGATGTCCGTCACCGAGTTGATGGCATTGCGGATCTGGGACTTGGTGCTACCCGTATCGAGCTGCAGCACTTCCGAGCCGACCGATCCCGCGATTTCCAGCGTCGTCTTGGAAGACAGAGAAGCCCCGCCGTATCGCAGTTCGGCCTTGGAGGCGGCAGCCGTCACGACGGCTTCCAGCTTGATCGAGCTGGACGAACCGAAGATCGCCTGATTGACTTGGAAATCGGCCAGCTTGGCGGCGTCGGCGGCGGTCGTGTTGGTGATGAAGGCCTTCGAGCCATCGATCAGCTTGCCACCGGCGAACGAGGTGTTGGCCGAGATCCGGTTGATGGCTGACAGCGCGGCATCCACCTGCAACTGGTTCGCCTCGATTTCGTCACCGGACAGGGCTCCGTTGTTCAACGATTCCTGCACCAGTCCACGGATCTGGTTGAGCAGTCCGCCGACTTCGCCCAGAGCGGCGTCGGCCGTCGCGATGACGTTGTTGGCCCGGCCGGAGTTCTTGATCGATTGTTCGATGGCCGAAATCTGCGAACGCAGGGTTTCGCTGGCGATCAGCCCGGAAGGGTTGTCTTTACCAGAGTTGATCTTGAAACCGGTCGACAGCCGCGTCAGCGACTGGTCCAGCAAGCCGTTGGCCTTGTTCAAGCTTCGCAGACCACGCAGCGAAGCCACATTCGTGTTGATACGCGTCATCTCAGTTGACCTTTCTGAGGCCAGTTCGGTAGGGGCCCACGACTCACCCGCTGCGTGTGGATGAGTTGTTCACAATGTTGTCCTGGACGATTGCCACCCTCGCCCAACCCGACGACCACGTCGATCGAACGGCTGCTCAAGGAGTGCCGGAAGGCAGGGAACGCCCTCCACTGCGATCTGTTGGCCGCTGTGCCTCAAAACTCGCCAGCAGCACCAGCCCGAGGACATCCACATCACGGGATGTGTCTCATCGGAGGTTATCGGTGCAGCCTGCTGACACCTTGAGACAAAATGCGAAATTGAGTAGTCCGCGAGATCTGCATAGTGAGGCTAGGTCAAGCAAAGAGGGATGAGTGGGGGAGATTTTTCCACTTCGGGGTTTTTCCCGGCGGAATAACCGTCACCATTGGCGGCAGCGGCGTGTTCCTATTTTTCAACACGCCACCGAAACTGCTGCCGAACCTCAACTCACCCCTGCGACCCGCAACTTCGTCGTCTGCTGCTTCACCGGACTCACCGGGCATTGGCCCCACTTGAATCCACAGGGCAGAGCAACAGTGGGCACGTCGCCCGGCAACTCTCCGCGAAACTCTCAGACCAACCACCCAAGGCGACCCGCCGCACCCGACCGGGAGTCAGTCCCGGGGGATGACCGATCAGGACGAGGCCGTGCCCGTATCGTTGGCCGGACCTTTTTCGCGATGAATCGCGTCGTACACCTCTTGGCGATGCACGGGAATCTCTGCCGGAGCGGCGATGCCGATGCGCACCTTATCTCCCCGGATGTCCACCACCGTAATTACGATGTTGTCACCGATGATGATGCTCTCGTCGCGTTGTCGAGATAGAACGAGCATCGATCGATTCCTCGGCTGCACGGAGGCAACCGGGGCCTAAAGGCGCCAGGTCGGTTGGAGACATTCTGGGAGGGGTGTGGGATCGGCCGACCGATCAATCCACCCCAGTTCCATCGGCCAATCTCCCCGGCGATGCGCACCGGGAGGCGTCGGATTTAGGCGGAACACCGCGAGAGGGTGTTAAGACGTAGCGATTATTCCGCGGAACGAAGCTTGGCGGGCCACCCGTTTTCCGTTCACGAAGCTGGAGCAGCGGCAGGCGGGGCTGCCTCAGGAATTCGCAGTCAGCACTGGGAGGGCAAAGCGTTTGGGCCGGTGCCTTCAATCTCCTCCCCCCTGCAGTTGCAGCCTGGCATCCGGTATCGCAAGATGATTCAAATTTCTCTGCGTGAGCCAGAAGCAGGATTGACCACCGGGCACCTGCCTGGGAGCGCCGTCCGTGCGCTCAACGTCGTTCGGAGGCACAGCGGCGGGGCCGGGTCACATTCGCGTCGATTGCAATTTGCACTTTCACCCTGAGAGTCTTCCATGGACGTGTTGCTGATTGCGGGTGTGTCAGGCCTGGCGTTTGTCATGGCGTACTTCACCTATGGCCGCTGGCTGGCGCGCGAAGTGTTTCAAATTGACGCGGCGGCGATCGCTCCGAGCGTGGAATTGCGGGACGACATCGATTTCGTGCCGACCGACCGGCGGATTGTCTTTGGCCACCACTTCACCAGTATTGCCGGGACAGGACCCATCGTCGGCCCCGCGATCGCCGTCTATTGGGGTTGGCTCCCCGCCCTGTGCTGGATTGTGATTGGAGCCATTCTGGTGGGGGCGGTGCACGATTTTGGGGCGCTGGTGGTCTCGATGCGGAATCGCGGTCAGACCGTCGGCGATATTGCCGGCCGCCTGATCACCCCGCGGGTTCGCACGCTGTTTCTGGTGATTCTATTTGTCGCGCTGACGATTGTCCTGGCCGTGTTTGGGCTGGTGATCTCCGTCATTTTCAAGAACTACCCGCAGTGTGTCCTGTCGGTCTGGGCGTCGATGCCGCTGGCGATCATGATGGGCCTGCTGCTGCGGGTGACGGGCGGCAAGGGATTGAACCTGTTTTCGATCCTGTCGCTGATCGTGCTGTATGCGTGCGTCTGGCTGGGAGTGAACGGCTGGAACATTGTCATGCCGGACCGGGAGGCGCTGTTTGGATCGACCGACCTGGGACCGCTGGCTGCGTTCGTCAATCCGGTGATGCTGTGGACGGCGATCCTCATGATCTATTGCTTCATCGCCAGCGTCGCCCCAGTGTGGGTGTTGCTGCAGCCGCGGGACTACATCAACGCCCAGCAGTTGTTTGTGGCGCTCACCTTGCTGATTGGCGGAATTGCCATCGCCGGATTCACCAACTCCGCCACCATGCAGGGGAGCGCACCGGTCTTTAACCCCAACGGAATGTCCGAACCGATGTTCCCGTTCCTGTTCATCACGATTGCCTGCGGGGCCTGCAGCGGCTTCCACTGCCTGGTGAGCAGCGGTACCACCAGCAAGCAGGTGGCCAGCGAACAAGACGCGTTGTACATCGGATATGGATCGATGTTGCTGGAAGGAGCGCTCGCCGTGCTGGTGGTGCTGGCGTGCTGCGCCGGTCTGGGGATGGGCGCGATCGACGCCGACGGTCTCCCCGTGACGGGAACCGCCGCCTGGCAGACCCGCTACCCGGCCGATTCGAGCACCTTCAGCCCGCTCAACAATGGTGTGTCGGCGTTTGTGGATGGCGGGGCCAATTTCCTGACGAAACTGGCCATTCCGCTGCCGGTCGGCGTGGGCATTGTGGCCACACTGGTCGCCTGCTTTGCCGCCACGACGCTGGATACCGCCACGCGGTTGCAGCGTTACGTCACGCAGGAACTGGGCGCCGCCTTTCACATCACGCCGCTGACCAACAAGTACATCGCGACGGCGGTCGTGGTGTCGCTGGGCTTTGCGGTGGCGTGTATTCCGGGGAAATCGGGCCCCGGTTCAGGGGGCATGATTTTGTGGCCGCTGTTTGGTGCCACCAATCAACTGCTGGCGGGGCTGGCGTTCATGGTGACGTTTTTCTATCTGTGGCGGCGCAACCGTCCGACTCTGTTTGTCGTGCTGCCCATGCTGATGATGCTGCTGATGCCCGCCTGGGCCATGATTCTGCAGATCACGACGGACTGGTGGCCCAAACAGAACTGGCTGCTGGTCGGATTTGCCATC
>JBGSIP010000380.1:0-4331 GCA_041742495.1 Planctomycetaceae bacterium | reverse complement strand
GCGGCCTTGGTCTGGCGGGTCTTGCGCGAGGCAGTCTGCCGAGCGCGTCCCGTAGACTCTGCGCTGTGCGACAGCGAGGACGCGGGCTGGTTGGCCAACCCCGCGACCAGATCTTCGGGCGTTCCTTGGGCCACGATCCAGCCACCATTTACGCCGGCGTCGGGGCCGAGATCGACGATCCAGTCCGCACTTTTGATGACATCCAGGTTGTGTTCCACCACGACTACCGAATTGCCGCGATCGACCAGGCCGTGCAGAACGCGCAGCAGTTTGGCCACGTCATCGAAATGCAGTCCCGTGGTCGGTTCATCGAGCAGATACAGTGTGCGACCGCGATCGGGCTTGGCGAGTTCTGCCGCCAGTTTCACGCGTTGTGCTTCACCGCCGGACAAAGTCTGAGCGGATTGTCCCAGTGTGAGGTAGCCGAGGCCGATTTCCGTCAGCAACGCGAGCGGACCGCGGATCGCGGGGATTTCATCAAACAGTTTGGCCGCGGCTTCGATGGGGAGTTCCAACACGTCGGCAATCGAGTGCTGACGAAAG
The DNA here is from genome assembly GCA_041742495.1 of Planctomycetaceae bacterium. Lineage (GTDB taxonomy): Bacteria > Planctomycetota > Planctomycetia > Planctomycetales > Planctomycetaceae > JBGSIP01. Next base: position 3,788 of record JBGSIP010000380.1, on the reverse strand, counting down.
CGGACTGCCAGCGTATCGGCGGTAAACCGCTTCCCGCCGCAGGTGGTGCAAGGCACCCACACGTCGGCCAGAAAGTGCATTTCGATCTTCTTTTCGCCCAGGCCTTCGCAGTCTTCGCAGCGGCCGCCGGGGCGATTGAAACTGAACCGGGCCGGACGGAAGCCGCGGGCCCGCGCTTCTGGCAGGCGGGCGAACAACTCGCGGATGGAATCGAACACGCCGGTGTAGGTCGCCGGGTTGGACGCCGGTGTGCTGCCAATGGGCTGCTGGTCGACCACGATCAGCCGATTCAGCAGTTGCAGCCCCTTCAATTCGTCATGCGCACCCGGCGCTTCGCCGCCACCTCGTCCCAGTTTGCGTCCTGCGGCGCGCGAGAGTGTGTCGTCGATCAGGGAGCTTTTGCCCGAGCCTGAAACACCAGTGATGCAGGTCAGTGTGCCAATCGGAATGCACAGGTCGACATTTCTGAGGTTGTTGTGACGCGCCCCGAGCAGTTCGAGCCAACCGTTGCCCGGCGTGGCTTCCGGCGGTCGTTGCGACCAGTCAAAACTGTGGATGGACGACATGCGCCGGTTCGTGGGAACTGCGATCGCCTTGCGTCCCGTGAGATAATCGGCCGTCAGTGTCCCGGTGACCTTCTGCACTTCGCGAACGGTTCCCGCCGCGACGATGTTGCCGCCATAGCGACCTGAGCCAGGGCCAAAGTCGTACAGGCGATCCGCGGCGGCGATCACTTCGCGATCATGTTCCACCAGCACCACCGTATTGCCAAGATCTCGCAGTTTCTTGAGGGCGCGCAGCAGCCGGGCGTTGTCACGCGGATGCAGCCCGATCGTCGGTTCGTCGAGCACGTAGAGAATGCCGGTGAGCGAGCGCCCCAGTTGGCCGGCCAGCCGAATGCGTTGGCTCTCTCCGCCAGAGAGTGTGGGCATGGTGCGGTCGAGCGTGAGATACTCGAGGCCAACATCAACGAGGAACTCCAGACGGGCGGTGGCTTCGACGAGCAGTTCGCCGGCAATCCGCTTTTCGCTGGGTGAGAGTTTGAGCCCCTGCAAAAAGGCCAGTGCTTCGCCCAGCGAACGCAGACACAGTTCGGGGAGTGTGAGACCGCGTACGCGTGTGGCGGCGGCGTCGGGCCGCACACGATGACCGTGACAGGCGCTGCAGGACGACTCTGTCAGCAAGTCGGCCGACTGAGAGCGAAAGGCGTATGAAACACGGCTGGCTTCCGACATCGCGGGATACAGACCCTTGTATTGCATCAGTGTGCCGGGGCTACCGGGCATGGGAATCCACGTGTCGTTCCCGCCAAACAGCAACAGCCGCTGAGCGGCGGCCGGAAGCTGATCAAGGGGCGTTTCTGGATCAAAATTGCCCAATTCCGCGACGGCGCGCACGACGGCTGCCCAATGTGGATTGGAGGCGGGATCGGGCCACACGAGGACCGAACCGTTCAGCAGCGAACGATCACCGCGAACCGGTGTCGCCCCCATGCCTCCGCCTTCCTCCACACCCAAACCTTCGCAAACCGGGCACCAGCCGAGCACCGAATTGAATGAGTAGTTCTGCGGTGAAAGCGGATCAAAGCCGCGTCCGCAACTGTCGCAGGAGAGGTGTCGGCTGAACTGCTGCAGCGGCCATTCCGATTCCGGTCGCGCATCCGCAATCGCAGCGCGCAGCGCACCCTCGCCAATCGTCAGTGCCTGTTCGACGGAATCTGCGATGCGGCTGCGGTGTTTGGTCTGGACGGTAATGCGGTCCACCACCAGGTCGATTTCATAGGCGCGCCGTCGCGTCAAGGCGGGCACCTTCGTCAACTCGTGAGTTTGCCCATTGATCCGCACGCGTGCAAACCCCTGCCCGCTGAGACGTTCCCACAGCGCCGGAGCGGCTTCGCGTTCTGGCACGCGCAAAGGGGCCAGCAGTTGTACGCGGGTCCCCTCGCCCAGACTGAGCAGGTGATCGACAATCTGGTCGGTCGTGTGTTGCACCACCGGAATGTGGCACTCCGGGCAGTAGCGCTCGCCCAGTCGCGCGTAGAGCACGCGCAGGTAGTCGTACACTTCGGTCACCGTGCCCACGGTGGAACGTGGCGTGTTGCCGACGGTTTTTTGTTCGATGGCAATCGCCGGAGACAAGCCGCGGATCTGCCCGACGCTGGGCTTGGGCATCTGGCCGAGGAACTGCCGGGCGTATGACGAGAGCGATTCGACGTAGCGCCGCTGGCCTTCGGCGAACAGCGTGTCCATCGCCAGTGAAGTTTTGCCGCTGCCGCTGGGACCGCAAAACACAGACATGGCTTCCCGGGGAATGGTCACGTCGACGTTTTGCAGGTTGTGCTGGCGCGCTCCTTGAATGGAAATTTCCCGCAAGTGACTACCGTCGACCGCGGTCGCTGACCCTGGTTGCCATTGTGCTTTGGCAGCCAGCTTGCGCGCCGCGCGGGTCGCCTTGCCGCGGGTACCACCCGGAGTGGGGAGCACCTCGCGCAGGCCGAGTCCCGTGTAGGAGTCGGGGCAAAGGGCGATCTGTTCGGGCGTCCCGGTGGCCACAATCTGGCCTCCGCCGGCGCCCCCTTCCGGTCCCAGATCGATGACCCAGTCGGCGCACTTGATGACGTCCAGATTGTGTTCCACCACGATCACGGTGTTGCCTGCGTCAGCCAGTCGCGCCAGCACCTGCAGCAGCCGATCGACGTCGGCGAAGTGCAAACCGGTGGTCGGTTCATCGAGGACATAGACGGTCTTGCCGGTCGAACGTTTGCTCAGTTCGCGTGCCAGTTTGATCCGCTGGGCTTCACCTCCGGAGAGTGTGGGCGACGGCTGGCCGAGTTTGACGTAGTCCAGTCCCACGTCATGCAGCGTCTGCAGCGATTGCATGATTTTGGGGTGATGCTGGAACACTTCCAGCGCCTGCTGCACGTCCAGATTGAGGACGTCGGAGATACTGAGCTGCCGATAGGTGACCTCCAGCGTTTCCTGGTTGAATCGCCGTCCATTGCAGACCGGGCAGGTCATCCAGACATCAGCCAGAAAGTCCATTTCTAGCTTGGTGGCGCCGTGGCCTTCGCAGTTCTCGCAACGTCCTCCTGGCACGTTGAAACTGAAGCGTCCCGCGCTGTAGCCCCGCACGCGCGACTGAGGCAATTGCGTAAACAGGTCACGAATCTGATCAAACAGCTTGGTGTAGGTGGCGGGATTCGAACGTGGGGTGCGGCCGATGGGCGACTGATCGATGTCGATCGCCTTATCGATGTGTTCCAGACCTTGCATGCTGTCATGCTGGCCGGGATCGCCCGTGCCGCCGTTGACGTCGCGGTTGACGACTTGCCAGAAAATATCGTTGATGAGCGAACTCTTGCCGGACCCGCTGACCCCCGTCACACAGATCAAGCCACCGAGCGGAATGGTGACATCGACCCCTTGCAGATTGTGATGGCGGGCATTGCGAATGAGGATGGACTGTTCGCGACGGGGGCGGCGCGAGGACGGGACTGAGATCAGTCGCGTGCCCGAGAGAAACTGGCCCGTCACGCTGGACTTCACCTTGGCAATGTCAGCGAGACTCCCCTCGGCCACCAATTGGCCGCCGTTCACACCCGGGCCCGGTCCAAAATCGATGAGGTGATCCGCCGCGCGCATCGTCTCTTCGTCGTGCTCGACGACAATGACGGTGTTGCCCTGGTCCCGCAAATCGCGCAGGCTTTCGAGCAGTTTGGTGTTGTCGCGCGGATGCAGACCGAGGGAGGGTTCATCGAGAATGTAGACCACGCCGACGAGGCCACAGCC
>JBGSIP010000379.1:0-2529 GCA_041742495.1 Planctomycetaceae bacterium | reverse complement strand
ACGCTGCCGCCGCGGACTTCGCACTCAATTGCGCGGCCGGGACCGGCTCCCAGATCGAGCGAGCCAGCCGGTTGAGCCCAGAACGATGCGCGTTCGCCGTCGGCCAGAGGCAGCAGCTTCAAGTCACCTCCCGCCAGCTCACCTTCTTCCGTCCGGCCCGCGAGCGAGAGACGATAGCGAAACGCTCGCCGCAAAGGTGCCACCTGGCCCGCCACGGCCACACAGGTGCCCAGATACACCAGACAATCGCGTTCAAACACTTCCATTGCGGCGACGGGGTGAACGGTCGACAGCACGCCCAGATGCGGCATCATGAAAATGCTGTCCTTGGCGAGCGTGGTGACTCCTTCTGGCTCAAAGGCATCAATCAGCATGGCAGCGGTCTGCCGCATGCCGGGCGCGTGTGACAGGACGCCCCCAGAGGCGACCAGCAGGTTCAGCCGCATGTTGTCGATCAGCGACTCGTTGCCGGACGACTGACGAAAGACATCGCCTACGGTGCGTGATTTTTGCACCCCTTTGAGGCGCACAGCAAATTCGCGATGCTGCAGATAAGCAAGCCGCAGTGCTTCGCGGGACACCGCCTGTTCAAACACGAGTGCTTCGAGCGTTTGTGGAATGGTCGTGGGACGAATCATCTTGTTCTTCACGCGGTTGCGCAGTTCGCGTTCGTCCATGTCGAGATGGACCCAGCGGAGAATGGACGCCATGCCCGCTTCCGCACAGACATTGGAAATGGAATAGCTCATCCCCAGGTTGGCACTGACGGTCCGGTTGAAGGCTCCATCGAACACGCTGAACACATCGGTCGTGGCACCGCCGATGTCGACTCCGACGGCGTTGATGCCATCGCGGGCGGCGATCTTCTGAAGGATGTCCCCCACAGCGCCGGGCGTGGGGAGAATGGGGGCATCGGCCCAGGTGATCAGCTTGTTGTAGCCGGGTGCGTGGGCCATGACGTGTTCGAGGAACAGGTCGTGAATGGCATCGCGAGCGGGGGGCAGGTTCTCGCGATCCAGCGAGGGGCGCACATTGGCCACCTGTTTGAGGGCAATCGAATCGTCGAAGGTCTGCTCGACCAGTGCAGCCGCTTCCGTATTGCCTGCGAAGATCACCGGCATGCGATATTTACCGCCAAACCGGGGCTGCGGTCGAGCCGGAGCGATCAGTTCGGCCAGCCGCACCACGTGCGTGCGCGTGCCGCCATCGGTTCCCCCAGCGAGCAAAATCATGTCAGGGCGCAGTTCGCGAATGCGTTGCACCTGCTCGTGCAGCAAGCGGCGGTCATTGGAGGCAATGGTGTCCATCACAATGGCACCCGCACCAAGGGCGGCTCGCTTGGCGCTGGCGGCTGACATTTCGCGCACCACCCCCGCGACCAGCATTTGCAGTCCGCCACCCGCCGAGGAGGTGGAAATGTAGATGTCGCAGCCGTCGCGGCCGCGGGCAGGTCGCAGCAGCAGGCCATCATCTCCCACCAGCTTGCGCCCCGCGAGCTCGCCGACTTCGGTGGCCGCATTGATGACACCGACGGTGACATCCGCGACGGGCTCTTCCACGGTGGTAGGAGCCTCGCCGCGATAGGTCTGGCGATAGTGGCCGTCAATCTTCTCGATCAGAATCGCTTTGGTGGTCGTGCTGCCGCAGTCGGTGGCGAGGATCACGTTCATCTGATCGGGAGCAAGCGTCATAGCGGGCGTTCTGGCAGGTCGTGAAATGCGTCAGGAACCAGCAAACAGCAACGGCGCGGCTCCGGCAAACGGAGACCAGACCACCGAGACCGCCTACCGCTAACCATCGGGTGCGCAGCTAGCGGCTGCAGGAGAACCAGAGGCTAGCGCTTCTGAGGCAGGAAGCGCGGGCGGAGCTGAGCCGGGATGTTCCAGCGCGGCAATCAACAGGTCCGCGATATCCCGGCGTTCCAGCAGCTTTGTCACCTGGGCCAGCTTGGAGCGCGGCACCACGGCGGTGATCACCGGGGCAAGAAAGTGCAGGGCCTGCGCTCCGAGAAAGCCAAGTGGACGGCTCATCTCGAACAGAAAAATGGCGGGCGTCGTCAAACCGCGGCGGGCAATCTCGCGGGCGAGGGCACTGAGCAGGTGACGATCGTCATCGCAGACCGGCGGCGGCGTGGGAATGGCAAAGGCATGTCGCCAAAAGCTCATCGGTCGGCCTCGTCCTGTCCATGGCTGACTCTGGTGCTGCGAGCGGACCGATCGTAACAGACGCTTCCGCCCGCTGCGAGAGTTGGCCCCGCCCCGACAGGAGAACGCCGATTCAAAACACGGTCCGGCTCTGCGCTCTGCGTGTGTGGACCGCATTGAGGATGTGCCGTGTCGCCCGCGCCTGGCTGGAAAATTCGGTCACGACCGGGTGAAAGCCGCGGCATTTCCGGGGCTGAATTCGCCTTTCGCCAAAATGGCGATCGCGGCTAGACTCCCGTTGTTGACACGAGCACTGCGGCCGTCTCCGACGCCGTGGGAGGGAGTCTCGTGCGCCAAATTCTGGACGAGGGGCAGGAGCCACGGA
>JBGSIP010000378.1:0-12113 GCA_041742495.1 Planctomycetaceae bacterium | reverse complement strand
AGACGCGGGTGGCGGTGCCTATATGGAAGCGCTGCCCGACACGTTTGTCACCGAACACGATCGTCCGATTGACGGCTTGAATCTGGGGCTGCTGCCTGGTTCGGTTGCCGTGCTGTCGTACCAGGTTCACTTCCCGGAACCAGGGCGGTACTTCGTCTACACCCGGACCCGCAGCGACGATGAAGAAGACAACACCTTGTGCATCGGCCTGAACGACAAATGGCCGGACTCGGGCATCATTCTGCAGTTTCCCACCAATCGCAAAACCTGGCTGTGGGGCAATGTGCTGCGACAGGCGGTCCCGGATGGCGAAGGGAAGCGGGCGTATCTCGATGTCCCAACTGCCGGGGTGCATACTGTGATGTACTCCATGCGTGAGGATGGCAATTCGTTCGATCGCTTCATCTTGACCACCGACAAAGAGACCCCGCTGCCAGAAGGCATCGGCCCCGCGCCCACTCCCGCCCATGCGGGGACGCTGCCTGCTCCATTTGCTGTCCACGAATAACGCGTCACAACTTAGGAGAGCGACATGAGAGTGTTGTGTGGCGTTTTCGCTTTGACGGTGTGTCTGCTGTGTACTGCCGATCGCGTGCCGGCGATGGAAGTTCGCAGCGACCAGCCCCGCGCGGACGGGACGCTGGTGTTTGGCAGTCGCGGCGGCCAGATTGCCGTCGAGGCGGAATGCTTCTTCCGGCAGACCGCCACCGACGTGCGGGCGTGGCACATTACGTCGGCGGCTGACACACCGGATGTGGGACGCGACATCGATCCGCCCCATCTCGCCGGGGCTGTCGGGGAGGCGTATATCGAAGTGCTGCCCGATACCGGGAACGACCCTGTCGGACCTCGGGCAGGCGAAAGTATCTCGGACAAGCCGGGCGAAATGGCCGTGGTGGAATACGCCATCGAGGTCGATCAGCCTGGGAAATACTACATCTGGGCTCGCGCGTGCGGCACCGATGGCGATGACAACACGTTGCATTTTGGCCTGGATGGCACGTGGCCGGACAGTTCCGCACGCATGCATTCGTTTGGCGGGCAGAAGTGGACATGGGCCTGCCGGCATCGACAGCACAAGGGCAAAATCTTTGTTGAGATTCCCACGGCGGGACGGCACGTGATCGCGGTGTCCATGCGCGAGGATGGCTGCGAACTGGATCGGTTTGTTCTGACCTGCGAAGAGACCAGTTTCACCGGTGATGCCCTCGGCCCACCCGCGGTGCTGCACGCCGGCGTGATGCCGACCTTCGCGAGGGAGGCACCTCCATTATCAACAACACCGGCCATCAACGACTCGATCAGCGTGTGGGTCGAAGCCGAGTCCGTTGCCGCGCACGATGGCTGGGAGTTGCGGCAGACAGCCGCCGGCTTTGAGGAGACCGGCTATCTCGAATGGACCAAGCCGGGACAAGGCCGCAAGCCGGGTGAGGGAGTGTTGTCGTACTCGGTGACGATCGACGTCGCAGGCAACTACGAATTTCTCTGTCGCAGCCAGATGCCCGACCCGTCCAATCGCCCGGACACGCTTGATCCCGATGCCAACGACACGTGGCTGCGTTTGCTTGATGGCAGCGACGTGGCCGGCCAAGCCGCACTGGGGTCCCAGTGGCGTAAGATGGCGATTCTCGGACACCCGGCAGGGTGGACCTGGAACACCCAATGGGACACCGGTCCTCCGCATCCACTCACTCCAATCACGCGACACTTCAAAGTGGGAACGCACGTGATCGAACTGTGTGGGCGCTCGCAGGGCCACCGCCTGGATGGCTTTGCGCTGCGACGATTCGACAAGGTGCCCGGCGACCTCGGAGCCGGTCCGGTGACCGCCGATTGAGCGAACCCGCCGGATCCAAACCGACCGGCGAACTGCAACAAACCAACCCCGACTCGCATCGCATCCGATACAGGATTCGGGGTCAGGTCACTGCGGCATCAAACCGGGGACCGCGAAAAAAGAACTCTTTGCGGGGGCACAGGGAGATCCGGACAGCACCCCGTAGCACATCGTTTGGCAGTTTGACAACTCAAATTTGGCAACTCCATACTTGATCGCTGAAGTGCGCCCGATTTGTGCCGCGTTTCGGCTGTCGACGACTTATTGTCCAGATGATTTGCCACGATCCGAATTGAGCGAGCCCACAGATGAAAGGACTCCTGCCAAAGTCGATTCCGTTGTCCTTCGCGGTGTTGATGTTGACGGCAGTCGCAGCGTTTTCTGACGACCAGCGGCAACTTCGCATCGTGCCCTCGGGCCCGCCGGGCGTCTGCACCGTCGAACAATGGAAGCGAGACTGGCCCGGCTGTCGTTACGAAGACGGCGTGGCCGAGAGGCATCTCTCAATTGTTGAAGCGAACGGCGTTACTGCATTTCGTGTCGACTACGCGATGGGGGCGATTGGCCCTGAAGAAGGGGGAGTTGGCTGGCGTTTCCCGATCTCCTCGCACGATGGCGCTGAGCTGGCCTACACACTGGAATTCAGTGAAGACTTTGATTGGGTCAAAGGCGGGAAGTTGCCTGGGCTTTGTGGAGGACCCGAAAGTGTCACGGGTGGAAATCCAGCGAACGGCCAGAATGGCTTCTCGGCACGTCTTATGTGGCGAGCAGATGGGCGCGGCGAAGCGTACGTCTATCACATGAATCAGCCGGGAAAGTATGGAGAGAGCTTTCCGTTCCCGCCGGATTTCCGATTTCCGACTGTAACTGAGGTTGGCGTCCGCATTCGTGTTGTGATGAATACGCCGGGAAAACGCGATGGCTCGTTGGATGTCTGGATTGAGTCATCAGACGCCGTTGAAGCCCGCCATGTCGTCAGCCGCTCGGATATGGAATGGCGGTCTATCCCCAGCATCCAAGTTGACAGTCTTTTGTTTGAGACATTTCACGGAGGTGGTGACAGTTCGTGGGCTCCACGGCGTCCATGTTTTACCTTGTTCCAAGATCTCGAGTGGTCTTTCTTGAATGTGCCTGGCAAAGAACAATAGGCGAATTCACGCCGTTGTGCGGCTTCTGCGACAGAGTGGCTTCCGGCTACGCCTCCGCTCCAGCCGCATAGCGGCCTGATGCAACCCCGACTCGCATGGCATCTGGTACAGGATGCGGAGTCAGGTCAGTGGCAACACCAGCGACACCAGAGGAACCCTGCGCCGGCCGAGCGTGGGGCTCCCCTGGTGTGTTCGTTCGGGATGATCTCAGGTCGCCAACGCAGTGTGACTCACACTTGGACTTACCCGCGGCGACGGCGGCTGGAGGTTTTCACGACGTCAGACAAAGTCTCTGCTGCGGGGCGGACTTCCGGTTCCGCTGATCGTGGCGATGTCTGACCATCCGTTGTTGCGATCGATCTCCCGCGCGGCGGATTGAGCACCGGTGGCTGATTATTGGGATTGTCAAACTGTCGCAGATCCACCGTGAACTCTGGTGGGGTGGACCGCGGTCCCAGCTCAATCTCCCAGCCCGGATTCACCGGCTGCGGCATGCCCGTCCGCGACGTCAACAGCACGTTCAACTGACTATAGTTCTGATCCCCGCGGGAGATCCGCACCGTGCCGCTCGTGACAATGACCGTTCCCTGGGGCGTCGTGAGGCGGGACTGCACTCGGTAAGTCCCCGTGTTCAATCCATCGACGGTGGTAAAGCGATATTGGCCGCGGGTGTTCGTCATGGTCGTCGCCACGACCTCATTGGTCCCCACGTCAATGAGTTCCACCGCCTGCCGGACGGCCACAGCGTCCCGCCGATCGGCGATGCCATTTCCGTTGACATCCCGCGTGACCACACCGCCGACACTTGCGCTAAACACAAACACGTTCTTCTGGATGTTCGTGATGGTCGTATTGCGCCGGATCACGTCTGACAGGGACGTCGAGTGGATCGCAGTGAGCGTGGCTCCGCTGAACTGATTCTGGTACCAGAAGCGGTCCCCGCTGCGCAACCGCGTGAACTGATCTACGAGAATGGCCCTCAGAGTCTGCCCCACGCCCGACCCCGGCGCGCGGTCCTCAGACAGCAGGCCGACCCACAGATCGATGCTGTCGACGCTGCCATACAGGTCCGCGAGCGACCGTTGCAGTTCAGGATCTGAGGATATCTGCGCGAAGCTGGTCACCTTGCTCAAGCCATAGCTGGCCCGCACGGCGTTATAGTCGGCCAGGCCATGATCGCGGCCGCGCAGAATATTCAGACTGACCAGGTCCAGGCCGCCGGCCCCCGGAGGGCCAAACAGGAAGTTCCGCACACTGTCGATGACTTTCGCATCCACTTCGCTAGATAGCGAACTTGCGAGGAACTTCACGATTGGGTCGATGCCCTGTTCGTTGACAAGCTCGGGATTGAAGAACGCATCGCGCAAGAGCACGCTCGGTGCCACGGTGTCTCCGCGATTGTTGAGGAAGCCAATTTCTTCCCCCAACAACGTGTGCCCCAGCCGAAATGCAGCCGTCGAGAATTCGTTGGCGATCCCCGGATTCACGTTGGGATTGTAGCCGGTGTAGGCCGACATCGCCGATTGGCCCAACAGAGCTGGCAGAAACTCGTTATAGGTGATTGCCTGCATTTCGCCGACCACGATCGCCCGCGCCCGATCATATAGCTGTTGATCACTGAGCTGCGGATAGGACTTCGCCAGCCGATCTGCCTGCCGGTTATGCTCGCGGACGAACAGTGTGTGCAGTGATGTCAACTCGATATTCTCGTTGGCCCGCACATCGCCGGCGGCAAACAAGTCTTCACTGTCGACGAACGGATTCGCATTCGCCTGATCGACCGTCCCCTGCGGCAGATCGGTCAGATTGTTCCGCGGCAACAGATTGCCCGCACTGGTGCGCAGGTGGCCCCCTTCAAAGGTCCGCAGGCGAGCGGCGGTCTGAGCATCGGAGCCATAGACGTTTGACCCGTCGATGTAGGCCGTCAGCACGTTCGTCTGCTCGCGCGGATTCGAGACATCGGTTCCAGAACCATCACTGGCGAGCGAACGCGTCGTGCTGATGGTCTTGGTGCCTGTGCCCAGCGGATCGAATTGCGGATCGCCAGTGGGAACCAGACTGGACAGCGTCTCCGTGCCGGACAGACTCAAATCGAGATCGTGATCAAGAAACTGCCCCCAGGCATGGACAAACGAGGAGAGCATGCGCGAGTTGAGAATCGTGTCTCCACCCTGATCGAAGATCGCATTGCTGACTTCGCGAGCAGCCGGGCGATCGCTGCCGGCGGGCGTCGAAATGCCATCGCCGTATTCTGCCACGGCTTTGCGGAGCAATTCGACCCCGACGGTGCCCCATTCGGGATGCGCGACATTGTTACCAACTCCGCCGATTGGCGAAGCAGACAACAGCACCCGCTGTTCCATGGACTGACTACTGACGGCAACTCGGTGCTGAGAGGATCGGCGAACTTTGCGCGAGCGAGACATGTGTGAGATCCTGAGGGTGATGCAAGATGAGAGATAGTTGAACCGCCGGGCAGATCGATGTGGTGATCAGTCACGCCCGCAATGGGCGGAGATCCGCATGCGACACTGCCCACTCCAGATCAGAAACGGGCCCGCAGGAACCAGCGACAATCGTTGCGAATGGACTCTCCTTTCTAACAGTTCGTTGAACAACTAAGACCTGAAGCCACCACGGGTGCCACTGGGCTGCGCCAGTGCCGTGTCTCATACCGTGATAGCAACACTGGCAGAGCCCATGGTACCCAGATTGTGGTCGCGTGGGCATCGATCAACGGGTTGCTGGCCAGGCAGCGAGCAGACCCTCGACGAGACAGCACCGCGGGGACGCCCCGCAGGTGAGTGATGGCGTTGGTCGGCACCGGGTGAGAAATGTCCGCCGAGATAAACCCGGCGGAGACCGCGAAGTTCTGAAATTTGCACGGAAAAACTCCCCAGCCAGCGCTCCGGTCGTCACGCGAGAGACGGACCCGCATCGATCGCCGGCGGCGGTGGCACGTCACTGCATACGCGTGGTCAAATGCCGCGACGGAAACCTGCGCCCGGCGAGTGATGCGACCGCACAGACGGCGTGGTAAGATCCGCCGGGCCGACTGTCGTGTGGCCCTCCCCTGCTTGCCGCGTCCGCTGTGCTCCCGGTGCCTCATGCTGTTTCGGATTGAAGACGAACCGATATTCCACGATTTGGCTGGCCGTCGGAATCGTCCGATGAAGGTCAAAACTGCGGATTTTCAGGCGGGGGACCGGTTGCGGCACGTGCTGTTTGCCGCCCAATTCTCCCGCCAGTTGCTGGAGCGTCTGACCCGCTCTGCCGACCGCATTCGCACCATCGCCCGGCATCGCTCGGGGCATCGGTTTTTGAATCAGTTGCTGTCCGACAAACGGGCCATGCTGTACTTCACGCAACCGTCGACGCGTACTTTCCTGTCGTTCGAAGCCGCCTGTCAGATTCTGGGCATCACCTGCAGCGAAGTCCGCGACTCGGCGGTGTCGTCCGAATCCAAAGGGGAGTCACCCTTCGATTCCGTGCGGACCTTCAGTAGCTACTTCAACCTGATCATCATGCGCAGCGTGGTCCCCACGTTCGCGGAGTGCTGCGCGTACATGATGAATGATCTGGAAAAGGCCGATCGTCGCAGCGTACCACTGATCAACGCCGGTTCGGGCAAGGATGAACATCCCACCCAGGCCCTGCTCGACATTTACACGATTCAGCGGGCGTTCGGCTTCACCCACGAACGGGACTCGCAGCACTGGAACCGGTTTGATGAACTCAGTCGACAGTATCCCGGCCTGACGCGCGGCCTGTCGGGCAAAGTGATCGGATTTTGTGGCGACATCCGCCGAGGGCGGACAGTCAAGTCGCTGGCTCAGTTGCTGGCGTTGTACGATGACATGACGCTGGTCTTCATCGGCCCTCCCACCGATTCCCTCAGCCTCCCCGATGATCTGCGATCCTTCCTGCGCGCATCGGGTGTGAAGGTCGTGGAGATCAATTCGTTTGACGATCTGGTCGCGGGAGTCCCCGCCATTGAGGCGATTGACTGCCTGTACATGACGCGCATTCAGGCCGAACACAACACCGAAGCCGACCGAGCCACTTTCGCCCAGATTGATTTCTCTCGGTACAAGCTGACTCGGGAACTGGTCGCCCGCATGAAGGCCTACGCCCCGATTCTGCACCCCTTTCCCCGCGACAAGGCATTCAACGAGATCCCGGTCGACATCGATCGTGACGAGCGGGCCTACTACTTCCGACAGGCCCGCAACGGCATGTGGATTCGCGCAGCACTGCTGGCCCACATCTTTGACGTCGACTCCGAAATCGCCGATCACTATGACGATTTCACCATTGCCCCAGCCGCCCGCTGACAGCCTGTTGAACTTTGCCCAGGCAGCAACTCTCGGGTGCCGCTGGCTCTGCCAGAGTTGTTCTCCTCGCGTGAAATTCAGCACTGGGCGAAGCCAGTGGCACCTAGGCGAGTGACACGCGCCCCGCGTGTTTTTTTCAGCCCCGGCAATGATCTGGCTCTCGGGGGCACCGCTGGCATACATTCCGCGCGTGCTCCAACCACGGACCCCACCGGGGCCGGTTGGCTGAGCGTGGGAACGAAGGTCAGGGCGAGTCATGCCACCACGACGCAAACCGGTTTCCTCTTCTTCCCCGGCGGCTCCCGCAGGTCCGGACGCGCGCGTCCCCGCGTTGCAACTGGAAGCTTTTGAACGCTACCTGCGCACCGAATGTGGCCACTCGGAGAACTCCATCGCCGCGTACTTGCGCGACCAGCGAAAGTTCGTGGCGTGGTGGCAGGAGTTCTGTGGCCGTCCGCTCCCGGAAATCACCCTCTCCGATCTGGCCGGCTATCAGCACTGGCTCTTCGAGGCCCAACTCGCCGCGACCAGCATCGGACGTCACCTCGCTTCGCTGAAGATCTTCTTTCGGTTCCTCGTGACGGAAGGCCTGCTGGCAGAAAGCCAAGCCGACCTGCTGAGTGCCCCCAAGCTGTGGCAGAATCTGCCCAAGGTGCTCAGCCCACAGAAAGTGAATGAGCTGCTGGCCGCTCCGGGACCGACTGATAACTATTCACTCCGCGACCGCGCCATCCTGACTACGCTTTATGCCACAGGCTGCCGTGCCTCTGAGATTGTCTCTTTGGAACTGCGTCATCTCGACCTCACCACGTCCACCTGTCGAGTGACTGGCAAGGGCGACAAAGAGCGACTGGTATCGCTGAATCCTGTCGCCGTGCTGTCACTGGAAAAGTATCTGCAGTTCGAGCGTCCAGACCTGGCCGGCAGCCGCGACGTCCCTTACGTCTTCCTGGGTCGCGGCGGGCAAGCGTTCTCACGCATTGCCATCTGGGGGGTCGTCAAAAAATACGCCGCGCGGGTTGGCATTTCTGACGAAGTGTCGCCGCACACTTTGCGCCACAGCTTTGCCACCCACATGCTAGCTGGCGGGGCCGAAATTCGTGCACTGCAGGAACTGCTCGGTCACGCCAACATTCGCACGACGCAGGTCTACACTCACGTCGAACACAGCCGCCTGAAGAACATTCACGAGAAGCATCATCCGCGCGGGTAGCAGGCAGTTGTTCCTGCCTTGCCCGGGAGCCCTGGCGTTGCCCAGTGCCGGCTAACCAAGGGGAAGACAGCACTGGCAAAAAGCCAGTGGCGTCCAGGCCGGGCTCAGGGCGTGGTGCCTGTCTTGCGCGGGGGTGAGAACTTGATCTTTTCGAGATAGCGTGTCACCTGCCCCGTCTGCGGATTGCGATAGCCGGTGCACGCCGACACGGCCGACATCACCTCGGCGTAATTCAGATTGAAATCGGTGTCGATTTCCACTTCCAGTTCGTCGGCAAACTGTGAACTGGCGCCCCCCACCATCGCCCCCACTTCCTGGTTCAGTCTCGCATAGACGTTCTCATCGACCGGGATCTCCGTCTGACCCATCTGCAAACTGGCCAGACTCCCGTCGGCGGCAGCGCGCATCCGGACCTTAATCGGAGGGAGCTGAATTTCATCCGCGGGCGCTGAAGATGGAGCCGCCAGCGGCATGTAGACATCAAAATCCCCCTCGCTGGGCACGACGCGCAAGGTGACCATGAAGAAAATCAGCAGCAGAAATGTGACGTCGATCATCGGCGCCATCTGCACTTCGATTTTCGTCGTGGGCACGTTGGCCTTGCGAAACCGCATCGTCACACTTTCCTGCCGCCTGAGTGGTACCTGTCACGGAAGACCAGAGGCGCTGCTGAATTCATCTGTCAGTGGACAACTATTCTGCCTGCCGCGCCTTGAGCGAGAACTTCTCGAACTGTTCCTGCTGCGCGATCTCCATAAACTCCTGAATGCTGCCAAACGGCACCTCACGATCGGCGCGAATGACAATCGCTGTTTCCTGAAGCGCAGCGACGCCGCTCTTGAATTCAATCAGCTCCGCCTCCGCGTGCAGAAATCGCCGAAAGTCGGGAATCGTGAATTGCTCGTCCCCGCGAAATACATAGGGCGTGGTGTCGGCCAGGCTGCCATCTTCGTTGCGAAAGAACCCAATGTTGACGACCAGATCGGTTTCGCGCACCGCCTTCGGGGGTTCTGCGAGGGCATCAATCGGCAGCTTGACCCGTTCGTCCGCCTGCGTCTGTTCAAAGTTGGTGACCAGCATGAAAAACGAAATCAATTGGAACACGACGTCGATCATCGGCGTCATGTCCGCTTCCGGAATGGCGGGGTTGTGGTTGCGGAACCGCATGCGGACCTATCCTGGCTGAGTCGTGCGTTCGGTCTTGCGGACCGCGGGAGCAAAACGCCCCATGAGCCGGGTGCTCACAATCCCCACGTCCAGCATCAGCCGCGCCATGCGATTGCGCAACAGGCTGTAAGCCACAATGGCGGGAATCGCCACGATCAAACCTTCGAGCGTCGTAAACAACGCCGTTGAAATGCCGTCCGCCAGTTCCTTCGGCTTTGGGGCGACTTCGCGTGTCGCGATTTCGCGGAATGAAAGAATCATCCCGTACACTGTCCCCATCAGCCCCAACATGGGGGCGACGGAACCGATCAGCGCCAGATGGGACAGCTTGTGTTCGGCCCCCATCGTCTCCTCTTCGCCCACCTCCTGCATCGCTTCAACGGCTTCGTCATAGCCGCGATTGACGGCCCCCAGTCCAGCCGCCACCACCCGCGCCACGGTCGAATCATCTGCCTTGGCGAGGTCAAAGGCCCCCTGAAAATCCTTGGCGTTCAGCTTGGCTTCAAACTCCTCAATGAAGTCCGGCGGCACCATCACGTCCCGCTGCAGGCTGAGCAGATTCATCACGACGGAGGTCACCATCGCGAGTGAAGTCAGCAGAATGGCAGCGCCGAAAATCCCGGACGCTTCGATCATCCAGTACAGCAGATTCTTTTTCTCGCCAGCCGTCGTGGGGGGCGTCGTCGCAGCAGGAGTTGCCGCCGCTGGTGCTCCAGCAGCAGGCAACGCGGCATTTGGCGCGGGCGTATCGGCCACCTGAGGGTTGTCAGCGGGTGTTGTCGCGGGCACGTCCGCCGGAGTCGATTCCTGCGTCGGCTCCGGTTGCAGGGCCCACGAAGAGGCCGGCAACGACCCGAGACAAACCACCAGCAGCACACACCAGAACATCAGCCCGCGTGCCACGCACGCCCGAAGGTCTTTGCACATCACGCGAGCGTCTCCTGCCATTTCAAAGAGTTCAGGTTGTCGGTTGTGTTCGGCGGCTTCAGAAAGAGACGGCCGATCAGGGTGAGGCTTGTCCCAGTTTTGCCGCCCAGACAGAGTTCTTGAATGTCGTGGTCAGCGTGGCGGCTGCGTCCTGAGCCCGTTCCGGATGGCCCAGTTCTGGCCAGAGCCGAAACAATTGATAGAGCGCCTCCGCCCGCGCATTCGACTGGCTTGGGAAGAGGATGTCTACCATCAGATAAGAAATGGCGGCTTCTTCTCGCCGTCCCAGTTGCAACAGGGCGTCGCCGCGGCGCAAGTGCACCCGCGTCAACAAGTCCGCCTCCGAAGTTGGAATTTCTCCCGAGAGAGATTCCAGTTCGTCGAGTGCCCCTTGCGTATTGCCTTGTCGCGACAGGCATTCCGCCTTGCCCAGTCGGGCCAGACGTCGCTGCTGCTGGAGTTCTTCCGAGTCACCCGCTTGTGCCAGCACGCTTTCATAAGTGGCGAGCGCACCAGCCACGTCACCTTCCGCGAGTTGGACTTCTGCAGAATACGCCTGGGCCGAGTTCTTCAACTCTGGCAATGCAGCAGCCTGCACCAGATTGAACTGTGCCTTGGCTTTGTTGAAGTCTCGCTGTGACAGATATAGTCGCCCCAGCCAAGTCACGGCTTCGTAGTAGCGGAAACTGGTCGGATTGGCATCCAGCCATTTGGAAATCGCTTCCACTCCGGCGGTGGTCTGTTCGGGATTGGCCAGCCCCTGCCGCGCCTTGGTCCGCGCAATCAGAAATTCCAGTTCGGGACGCAGCAGCTTGCTCGCATCGGCTCCGATGGCGGCCTGTGTTTCGCCATACTTGGTGAGCGCTGCGTCGAAGCGGCCGTTCAGCTCTTCGGTCATGGCCAGGCCCATCACCGCGGGCACGTCACCCCATTCAATCGAAACAATATCCGTGACCGGCACCCGCACCGCGTCGCCGGTCTTGGGTTTGATCACCAGTTCCGTCTTGGTGGCCTCGATGATCTCCCCTGCCACCCGGTTTTTCGAGCTGCGTCGCGTGACGATGTCAATGGCGAAGACGGTTTGCCCACCCAGCATCAGCACCAGCGCCAGTGTGAACACAACACGCCACAAGCAGTGCGTGCTCTCGAGATGCCGAGCGATCGCCGCTCGCTTCGATGGGGACACAGAAGATTGCAACATGGATGATCCCGGGGGAATTTCAAACCGCAATTGGACGCGGACGCGGAGGTTATTCTGGCTGCGGCGGTCTGCGAGTTGGCCGTCCTGTGGGCGGGGGCGAGGGCTTGGCCGTTCCGCCACCTGGGTCGCGCACCGCGCGAAGTTGTTGAGGCACTTCCACGATCTGATCAGCCGTTGGCGGACTGGGACGGGGTTTCTTGGCAGGCGTTGCAGAGCCGCCGCGCGAGTTCGCGCCGGCAGCGCGTGGCCCGATGTCACCAGCACCGCTCGCGGTCACTCCCGCGCC
>JBGSIP010000377.1:0-5005 GCA_041742495.1 Planctomycetaceae bacterium | reverse complement strand
CCTCAGAGGAGGGCTGCTCAACGGCAGCTCACGTCGCTGAACACGTCCGTGACCAGCGGGCCTTCACAGAGTGCGGGACGCCCTTTCGCCGGACGAACTGGGCCCCAGGGTACCTACGACCAACCGCGCTCAGACCGCCGTGGGGTTGGGTAAGGCAGCCGGGCTATGCCGAGCGATGGGGCGGGCGATCCCGCGGAACACGCGGCAACTGGGGACATTCGGCAAAACGGCGATTGATTTCAGCCGATGGAGCTATTTAGGGTATGGCTCAGGCACGCTGCGGACGGGGTGACTGCGCGCAGGTCGCAGGCACTCCCCCATAGACACGTCGCCCCGACGGAGAGACTCCACATGGGTAAGATGCAAGCGTTCGGAATCACGTTCTTTTTGCTGTCCGTCCCGGCCGGGGTCGTGATTCTGCTCATCGTGATGATGTTCATCGGCCACTCTGTCTCTCCCGCTCTGATGGGGACCGCTGCCCTGACCGGGATCATGTCCGTGCTGGCCTTCTGCCTGCCGTTCGCCATTCTGGTGGTTGCCCCGGGGGGCTCGAGCAAGGCCGGTCGCAAGGCAGCGGCGAGCAAGGGTGCCGCCAAGGGGACCGGCGGCAAGGACGAGGATCCCGACCTCATCGAAGACTTTGGTGGTGCCTCTGACGACGAAGGATTCAAGCAGGACTCGGCCAAGTCCGTCGACGCGATCGATACCGCCAAAAGCTCGGAATTCGAAACGATTGAGTTCGACACCGACCAGATCAGCGATGACTTCGACGAATTCAATTTCGACGATGACGACGATGACAGGAAAAAGAAATAGTCACTGTGGGTCGGTCACTTTGGGTCGGTCGCTGCGGCCTGACTGTCGGATGGCCTATCGAAAGCGCGGTTCGATCATCTCTGCGTCGAGTTCTTCAAATCGAGTTCGCAGCTGCTGCAGCCTGCTCGGCTCCTCCGTAGCCAGATCGCGAGTTTCAGACTCATCCTGCGCGAGGTCAAACAGCTCCCATTGAGGCTGGCTGCTGCGAGACGAGGTCCGCACAGCTTTCCAGTCCCCCATCCGCATCGCGGCCCGCGGCCCCTGTCGCCAGTAGAACTCGGCATGGGGACGCGTCCCCGCTGCGACCTCCTGACGTACAAACGACAGCAGATCCACACCGTCGACTCTTGGCGGTACGGCCACGCCCGCGGCCTGGCAGCAGGTGGTGAAGATATCGGTGGCGCTGATGGGCAAATCGCAAGTGCTGCCCGCCGGCACCTGGCCATCCCACCGCCACAGGAACGGCACTCGCAGGCCCCCTTCGTACATCGATCCTTTTTCGCCTCGATACGGCAGATTGCTCGACGTCAGCTCGCGCGTTGGCCCGCCGTTGTCGCTGAGAAAGAACACCAGCACGTCGCGGTCCGCCACTTCACTGCGCACCGCTTCCAGCAGTCGACCAACTTGCACATCCAAACTCGTCAGCATCCCCGCAAAAACCTGCCGTTGCAGGTGATTCAGCTGTGCGAAACGCTCGACATCCGCCGTCTGGGCCTGCATGGGACTGTGGACGGCGTTGTAAGCCAGATAGAGCAAGAACGGCTGGTGGCGATGGCGAGAGACAAACCCAATCGCCTCGTCGGTCAGCTGCTCGGTCAGATACTTGTGAATGGCCACCGGCTGACTCATGCGCAGCAGGGGATTGTCTGCGTCGTAGGGCGGTTCGTTGGATCCGACGTGGGTCGACCAGGTCACAGCTCCTTGCGTGAACATTGACGCGTGGCCGGCAGGGAGTGTTTTCCGGCGCAGAAAGCTGGTCAGTCCCTCCCACGGCCATTCGCCGAAAAAGTGCCCTTCGTGCAGAAAGCCATAAAAGTAGTCAAAGCCGCGGCGCGCGGGGTGAAATTCCGCAGTGCCCCCCAGATGCCATTTTCCAATGGCCGCGGTGGCGTATCCGGCGTCGCGGAGCACATTGGCCAGCGTCACTTCACTCGCCGGGAGCCCCACCCCAGGCTGCGCATTGGTCGCGCC
Organism: Planctomycetaceae bacterium; assembly: GCA_041742495.1. Classification (GTDB taxonomy): domain Bacteria; phylum Planctomycetota; class Planctomycetia; order Planctomycetales; family Planctomycetaceae; genus JBGSIP01. The sequence goes on along the minus strand of JBGSIP010000377.1, from coordinate 2,998 downwards.
GATCGGGTTGAACTCGTACCCAAACCGGGTGGGAATGCGTCCTGTCAGCAGTCCCGCGCGGGACGGGCTGCAATTCGGGGCGCACACGTACGCCTGCGTGAAGCGACACCCGTTCGCCGCCAGTGAATCAATTTGAGGTGTGGGAATTTGTGGATTTCCCTGACAGCCCAACTCCCCGGCTCCCAGGTCGTCGGCCAGCAGAATAATCACCGCCGGAGCGGCAGGCGTGCCGACCGAAGCCTGAGCGGCAAACAGCCTCGGCGCTGCCGCATAAAGTCCGCACACGGCGACGGTTACGATGCAAACAACCCAGCCTCGGCGGCGGAACATGGCACTGCCGGCAGAGTCCAGGGGGCAAACAGCGTTCATGGGGCGCTTTCTAGCTGTGTCGCAACACTTTTCCACCACAACTCACGCCGGCAAGTCCACAAACGGCCCATCGTGTCGCCGGCGCACTCGTCAGTCATTGAGTGGAGACACCTGGCTGGTTACATTGCCAGCTTCATTTCAATAACTTTAGATATTCTTGTGGGTGCCGAAAAGCGCGCGACGCCAAGCCTCGCGACGGCACAACGTAAGGAACCGGAACGACGTGACGGATATCTCGCAGAGGACTGGGGAACTACAACCACACACTCGCTGGCGGCAACGCCTGCCGCTGGTGTTGTTTGCGATGTACTTGGCCTGCTACGGAGGATTTGTCGCGCTGAATGCCTTCTGGCCGGCAGCGATGGAGTTTCGACCGGGGGGCGGCGTCAATCTGGCCGTGTGGTATGGCATGGCTCTCATCGGCCTCGCATTCGTGATGGCCCTGTTGTACGGACTACTCGCTGGAAACTCGACCGGCGCTGATCCCGGGCCGTCTCGAAAGCCCACTGACGTCTCGGCGTCAGCACGCGGAGAGGAACCGGTCCGATGACAATTGCCGTGTTCCTGCTGTTCGTCGGCCTGACGCTGGGTCTGAGTTTCTACCTCGGTCGGCAGGCGAAATCCCCCGCGGGATACTTCGCCGCGCACGGTCAGATTCCGTGGTTCATTAACGGTATCGCGTTCGCGGGGGACTATCTCTCAGCCGCATCGTTCCTGGGCATCTGCGGGATGATTGCCTTTTATGGCTACGACGGGTTTCTCTACTCGATCGGTTACCTTGCAGGGTGGATCGTCGCGCTGTTCATTGTCGCAGAGCCTATGAAGCGACTCGGCAAGTTTACGTTTGCAGATGCCCTGAACGCCCGCTTTCAATCGCCAGGCATTCGCCTGGCCGGCGGAGTGAGCACGCTGGCGGTGAGCCTGTTCTACCTCATTCCACAAATGGTCGGTGCGGGTACGCTCGTTCAACCGCTGCTGGGCTTGCCGCACTGGGCGGGCGTGCTGCTGGTCGGTGTGATCGTGATGCTCATCGTGGTGACCGCGGGGATGGTCTCGACAACGTGGGTGCAATTCCTCAAGGGCACCTTGCTGGTCGTTTTCAGCCTCGTGCTGACCATCATGATCCTCAACCGCGGACTGAGCACAAACAACCCGGCCGCCCAAACGGCGTCGACGGCAGGAAGCACTCCGTATCGGTTTCGACAGGCCACGATTCCCGCTGGTGCCCAGACTGATCTGCCGGCTCCCTTTGTCGCTGGAGCCAAGGTCACCGCGCCGCCCGCTGATCTCGGAACGCGAGCCGGCGACTTTCTGTTTGTGCAAGAAGGGGATCGCACCAGCGTCTGGAAGGTGACCCCTTCGAGCCCCGATTCTCCCGCCGACACCGTGGCCCTGACCGAGGGGCAATATGTGTTCAAGGCCACGGGCCAACCGCCAGTGGTGAATGGCAGGTCCGTCACCAGCGGGACCGCTGGCGACGCACTGGAGCGAGTGGGATTTGTGAAGTCACTCCCCGGAGATGTCACGTCCACAGGTCCGCTGAATCCCTGGTCGTTTCTCACGACGCTGCAAAACAGCACGCTGGAATTGTGGGGGTCGGAGACCATCAGTAAATCGCTGGTGATCTACCTGCCGCGGACCGCAACCGGCGACGCCGTCTTGCGACCGGGTGAATACCCGGCCTTGAAGGGCATTCGCGGCGATGCGTGGCAGGGGAAAATCAACTTTGTCTCCCTGATGCTGGCACTGTTTTGCGGCACGGCGTCTTTGCCGCACATTCTCATCCGGTACTACACCGTCAAGGACGAGTCGAGCGCACGCAAGAGCACGATTGTCGGCATCGGCAGCATTGGCTTCTTCTACGTCCTCACGCTGTACCTGGGGCTGGGTGCCATGACCAGTGGTGCACTGGACGTCAGTGACAGCAACATGGCAGCCCCGCTGTTGGCGAAGAGCATGAACGAGGTGCTGTTTGCGATCATCTCGGCGATTGCCTTCACCACTGTGCTGGGGACGGTCAGCGGCCTTATCCTGGCTTCGGCGGGGGCGGTCACACATGACTTGCTCGGTACCCTGCTCCGCCATCCGCTGACGGAACATCAACAGGTGCGCGTCGCCAAGTTCGCATCGGTCGGCATTGGAGCACTGGCGATCGCGTTGGGGATTCTGTTTCAGAAGATGAATGTCAGCTATCTCGTCGGCTGGGCCTTTAGTGTGGCCGCGAGCGCCAACCTGCCCGCGCTGGTGATGTTGCTGTTTTGGAAGCGAACCACCCGCGCCGGGATCATCGCGGCCATTGTGGTCGGCATGGTGACCTCGCTGGGCTGGATTTTGTTGAGTGGAGACACGTATCGCGACGTGTATCGCTGGGATCCCGCGGCTTCGATCATCCCCTTCAGCCAGCCGGGGATTGTGACGATCCCCCTTGGTTTTCTGACACTCATCGCCGTATCGTTGTGTACCCGGCCGCGGACCACCTGAGGTCGTTCACGGCAGGATGATTTCCAGAGTAGGAGTCTCCGTGTGGGCAATCGAACACTGATGTCCAGCCATCGCCGGACGCCTCGCGCCGTGATGTGGATGGCGTTCCTCGCCGGCGCTCTGCAGGTGGTGACTGCGTCGACGCCCG
>JBGSIP010000376.1:0-2169 GCA_041742495.1 Planctomycetaceae bacterium | reverse complement strand
CGAACAGGCGGTCGAAAAAGCACGTGTGTTGACCGAAGCCCTCGGCTGGATTCGCCGGTTTCGGGACCGCTACGTGGTCATCAAGCTCGGCGGGTCCGCCCTCGACGACCCGCAATCGGTTCGCAGCTTCCTCACGGACGTCATCTTTATGGAAGCGGTCGGAGCCAAGCCCATTCTCGTACATGGCGGGGGCAAAGCCATCTCCACCGCGATGCAGGCGGCAGGGCTCGAAGCCCGCTTCGTCCGCGGCCGTCGCTACACCGACGATCAAACATTGCAGATCGCCGCCCGCGTGCTCGCGCATGACGTCTGCGAGTCGATTGTGGCGGAAATCCGCTCCCAGGGGGGCCGGGCTGTGGGTCTGTCACACGCCAGCCAACCCGTCCTGATGGGGCGGAAATTAACGCTGCATGATGACGACGGGTCCGCACTCGATTTGGGGCACGTGGGAGAAGTCTGCGACATCCGCCGCGATATTCTGCTGGCCACCTGCCGATCCGACGCCATTCCCGTGCTCCCCACGATTGCCGTCGGTTCGAGCGGCCTGTTGAACGTCAACGCCGACACCGCCGCGGCCGCGGTGGCCGAAAAACTTCCCGCCGACAAACTGGTGTTTGTCAGCGACGTCCCCGGGGTCATGCTCGACCGTCACGACCCCAGCACACTGCAGTCGCACCTCAACTCGCGGCAGTGCCGCGACCTGATCGCACGAGGCATCATTGATGCCGGCATGGTCCCCAAGGTGGAAGCGGCGCTCGCCGCTCTGGAATCGGGCGTCCAGAAAGTGCACCTCGTCGACGCCCGTGTGCCGCATTCGATTCTGCTGGAAGTCTACTCCAACCAGGGAATCGGCACCGAAATCGTGCTGTGAGTTGTTTAAAATCTGGCGAAGACGATCCGAACTCGGCCAGCCAGCCACTTGTCAACACCGACTGGCCGCGAGACGATCTGGTTTGGTTGCGCGGCCCCTGTGTGAAGCGTCCGTCGACCCCGGTGGCAAATCTGCCTGTGGAGGAGTGGCCTGTGAGCCTGGCCCAACGATCCAGCGAAGACACAATTGCCCAGTTCCAGCAATTTGTCATCCCCAACTATCGCCGCTACCCCGTCTGTCTCACGCGTGGCAGCGGTTCGTCGGTTTGGGATGCCGAGGGGAATCGCTATCTCGACCTGTTTCCCGGCTGGGGCTGCAACATTCTGGGCTATTGCCCCCCCCGCGTCGTCGACGCCATCAAGGCCCAGGTCGAACAGCTGATTCACGTCCCCAACACCTGGTACACCGAGGCGCAGGGTGACTTTGCGGAAGCTCTCTCCACGCGCGGTTTCGGCAAGGCGTTTTTCTGCAACAGCGGGGCGGAAGCCATCGAAGGCGCCATCAAGCTCGCCCGCCTGCACACGCCCGCCGAAAAGTTCAAAGTCATCAGCTTTGAGAACAGTTTTCACGGCCGCACCTTTGGCGCTGTCACTGCTACCGCGCAACCGAAGTACCACGAGGGCATTGGTCCCATGCTGGCCGGCTTCCGCTATGCGCGGCATAACGACCTCGACAGCGTCCGCGCCCTGATGGATCACGAGACTGCAGCCATTCTGATCGAACCCGTACAGGGTGAGGGGGGAGTCAACATTCCCTCGCGCGAGTTCCTCCAGGGCTTGCGCGCCCTCTGCGACGAATTTGGGGCCGTGCTGATCTTCGACGAAGTCCAGACCGGCATGGGGCGACTCGGCACCTGGTTTGGCTATCAGCATTTTGGCGTGCAGCCCGATGTGATCACTCTCGCCAAGGGGCTCGCCGGCGGCGTCGCCTGCGGGGCCATTCTGGCCAAGAACGAACTCGCTCCCAGTCTGCGTCCGGGCATGCACGCCAGCACGTTTGGCGGCAATCCGCTGGCGATGGCCGCCGGGTTGGCCGTGGTTCAGACCATCGAAGACGATGGCATTCTGAGCCAGGTGCATGGGTCGTCGGAACGGTTTCGTCAGTTGCTGGAAGCTGCGCGGGCGGACCTGCCCATCATTCGCGAACTGCGGATCTGCGGCATGATGATCGGCATCGACCTCACCATCCCCTCCACGCCCATCGTTCAGAAGTGCATGGAAAAGGGGGTGCTGGTCAACGCCACGCACGACACCGTGGTGCGACTGCTGCCCGCGCTCAATATTACGTCAGAGGACATT
>JBGSIP010000375.1:0-3220 GCA_041742495.1 Planctomycetaceae bacterium | reverse complement strand
AGGAGACCGCGGTGGTGACCGAGGGTCGCGGCGGTAACGACAACCGCGCGATCGACGTCACGTCGGGCCACTCTCGGACGCCATCGTTCGTGCCTGACGTGCGAACTGGTCGGTGGGTTGAGCGTGGACAGGTGAGTTGAGGGCACTGGCGGCCCGCGGTCAGCAAACAGAGAGAACAGACCCGCGCGACCATGAGCAATATCGAACGCCTGCTGGTGCAAAGCCGCCTGGTCAACGAAGCCCAACTGACCGATCTGCGCGCCAGCCGCGGGGCTGCTCGCATCGATCGAGCCGCCATTGATTCCGGAGTCATCTCCGAAGACCACTGGCTGGAGTTTCTCGGCAAGCGCTTTGGCATTCCCGTCATCGACCTGCGGCAAATCACACCTGATCCGCAGACGTTGGCGCTATTTCCCACTCGCACGGTATTCCACTACGAAGTGCTGCCGCTGCACCGGGAAAACGGTCACGTGGCGGTGGCCGTGAGTGACCCGTTTGACATCGGTTCACTCGACGAACTGAGCACGGTCAGCGGCTTGGCTGTAAAGCCGGTGCTGGCGCGGCGGCGTGAGATCGCAGACCGCATCAAAGAGTTGCTGGGGATGGGGGGGGACACCATCAACGAGATGGTGCGCCTGCAGGAGGAAGAAGGCGAAGCCGATCTGCTCAAGGGGCTCGACTACGAAGCGGGCGAACTGGCGGAGTCGGCTCAAGCCCCGTCGGTGATTCGACTGGTCAATGAACTGCTGGTGGAAGCGGTCGAGCAGAAAGCCAGCGACGTCCATGTGGAGCCCCACGAGGGGGGGTTGACGATCCGCTTCCGCGTCGACGGGATGTTGTCCATTCAGCCGGTGCCATCAGAGATCCACCAGTTCGCGGCGGCCATTGTGACGCGGCTGAAGATCATGTCGCGGCTGAATATTGCTGAGAAACGCCTGCCGCAAGACGGCCGGATCAAACTGCGGGTGGCGGGACGAGAAATTGACCTGCGCGTGTCCATCATCCCGATGATCTATGGCGAAGGGGTGGTGCTGCGATTGCTGGACAAGCAGCGGATGGTCTTCAACCTGAAGAACGTCGGCATGCCCCCGGCGCTGAACGATCAGTTCCAGGAGCTGATCCACTTGCCCCACGGCATCGTGCTGGTCACCGGTCCGACCGGGAGTGGGAAATCGACGACGCTGTATAGCGCCTTGAGTGAAATCAAGGGACCGTCGATCAAGATCATCACGGTGGAAGATCCCGTCGAATATCACAGCCCGGGGATCAGCCAGATCCAAGTGCATTCGCGGATTGGATTGACGTTTGCCGCGGGGCTGCGGAGCATTCTGCGTCACGACCCCGACGTCATTCTGATCGGAGAAATTCGCGATGGGGAAACGGCCGAGAGTGCCATTCAGGCTGCGCTGACGGGGCACCTGGTGTTCAGCACACTGCACACCAACGATGCCCCGGGTTCGATGACCCGACTGATTGACATGGGCGTCGAACCGTACCTGGCAGCCAGCACCGTCGAAGGGGTACTTGCGCAGCGGCTGGTGCGGAAGCTGTGCAAAGTGTGTCGCGTGCCGATGGAAGTGCATCCCGAAACCATGCCGGTCGACTTCCCGATCGATCGGATCGACGGCCCCATCTACGAATCCCGGGGCTGCCGCGAATGCCGCGAAACCGGTTACTCAGGGCGGATTGGTATTTTTGAGCTGATGATCAGCGACGACACGATTCGCGATTTGACCATTCATCAGGCCAGCGCCGGAGAACTGCGCAAGCATGCCACGGCCCGGGGAATGATGTCGCTGCGGCAATGCGGCTATGACCGCGTGCTCAATGGCGTGACCAGTCTGGAAGAAGTCTCGCGCGTGACGAAAGGGGATCTGTCGTGACCCGCGTCCCTTCGTCGGCCAGGATTCAACCACGCGGCTCAATGTGCTTGCAGGACGCTCTGGGCAGCGACGTGGCCCTGTGCAAGTTGGCTGGCTGCCCGCTGTCCGGCTGTGGCTGCGTGACGAGGTTGTGCGACCATGCCTGAGTTCACGTATGTCGCGCGGGAATTGTCCGGCAAGCAGGTGCAAGGGACCCTGTCGGCCGCGGACGAGAACGACGTTCTGGCGCAGTTGTCCACCCGGAAACTGTTCCCGGTGAAAGTGGCGCCTGCCAAGGCGGCCTCGAAGCTGCCGCTGACTGGCACGCCGGGCAAGGTGTCGTCCAACCAACTGGCGATGATGTATTCGCAACTGTCGGACCTGCTCGGTTCGGGGGTCGCACTGCTGCGGTCGTTGCAGTTGATTGCCGACCAGACCTCCAGCAAATCTCTTAAGAGCGTGTTGCTGGATGTGCGGGACCAGGTGGCGAACGGCCGACGACTGGCCGAGGCGATGCGCCGGCATCCGCGCACGTTTTCCGATCTGGTGATCAGCCTGATTGAAGCCGGAGAAGAGGGGAGCTTCGTCGAAGACGTACTCAAGCGGCTGGCGATCTTCACGCAGCATCAAAATGAGATGAAGTCCAAAGTCGTCGGCGCGATGATTTATCCAGTGTTCCTGCTGGTCTTTGGCGGGATCGTCGTGGTGTTCATGCTGATTTACTTTGTCCCGAAGTTCCAGCCGATTTTCGATCGACTGAAAGAAACCGGCGGCCTCCCGACGGCGACGACACTGCTCATGGGGATGAGTGATGTCCTACAGAAGTACTGGCTGCTCCTGGCGCTGGTGGTCGCGGGAATTTACTACGGCGTGCAGAGATTCCTCGCCAGCGAGCGCGGGCAGTATTTGCGCGATCAGTTTCTGCTGGCCGAAGTGAAGATCGGTGCGACGACGCTGGGTCTGGGGCCGGTGTTCAAGAACCTGGCGATTGCCCGCTTCTGCCGTGTGCTGGGGACGCTGCTGGCCAACGGGGTGCCGGTGCTCAGGTCGATGGCCATTTCCAAGAATGCGACCGGCAATCTGGTGTTGCGGGACGAAATTGCCGCAGCGGCAGAGCGGATCAGCTCGGGAAAATCGCTGGCTCAGCCGCTGTCGACGTCGAAACATTTTCCGGCCGACGTGGTTGAATTGATAGCGGTTGGCGAAGAGTCGAACCGGCTGGAGACGGTGTTGATTGACATTGCAGATTCGATCGAACGGCGGACCCAGCGGAATCTCGAACTGATTGTCCGCATGCTCGAACCGATCATGCTGCTGTTTCTTGCGGGGGTGGTGTTGTTCATGGTGATGGCTCTGCT
>JBGSIP010000374.1:0-3107 GCA_041742495.1 Planctomycetaceae bacterium | reverse complement strand
CTGGAGGGGCCCCTCCGCAGTTTTACCGCCGAGCAACTGGCACCCATTCTGAGTGCCGACCCCGCCGCCGAGCGGGATGCACTGGATGTCGATCAACTACTGAAAAAACGCAGCACCGACAAAACCGTCGCCGCCGTCGGTCGCGATACACAAACCCCCTGGAATCTCAACGGCCGCCAGTGGCATTTGCAGCCGCATCCGGCACTCAGCGGAAAATTGACCCGCTGGGCCCCGCAGGCGCTGGAAAGCGTGCTCACGACTATTGCTGGCGACACAGCATTCGACGAACCAAATTTCAATCACCAGTCCATCGTGGAGGTGAAAGGAGCCGGGAAGGCCGGTGACTGGTTCCTGCATGCCAACACCGGTGCCGAATGGCTGCTGCGACTGACCTTTCGCGTCCCCCGCAAAGTGTTCGACGAGGCGACTCTGCAGCGTGAATTGAATCTCCCCACGCTCGATGAAATGAATGACTTGCCTGTCTATAGCAACGAACCGCGGGTCAAACTCCGCAAGCTGGCTGGTCCGTTGCAAGAAATTTCGATCCAGATTCACTCCGCCGCGGAAGTGGCCACAAACCCCTTCCGTCAGTTTCTCCAGACGGCTATGTCGAGCTTTGCGGAATATCACCAACGGGTTGTGACGGGGACGGACGGACACGGCGACGAGCGAGGCAAGATCTGGCACCTGTCGCGCAAAGGCTTCACCACCGCGCGAGCGGTCCAGTGGCCAATGGATGTGCTGGAATCCGTCCTCGGAATGGTTTCCACCGTCTTTGGCGAAGACCGCCTCGATTGGAGCGGCAAGACAGCTGTCCGCGTCGCCACCAGCAATGGCAAACCCAAAGTGGAAGTGCTCACCAAACAGCGCTCCGCGGTCGTCATCAAACTGCACGCACCGAGTGAGACATTCTCAGCCGGAGAACTGCTCGAACAAGGGATCGACGCCAGCCTCAAAGCGACGGCCGGCGGCACCGAGGTGCTCAGCTTCAGTCTGACCGACGTCGACACGCTTTCGCCGACGCAACTCAAGCAGTTGTTGCGACGTATCGACGCCGTTTCTCACTGACGCTCCACAGGCCACCGGTCAGACTGAGGGAATTCTCCAGCGCTGACGGTGATGTGGCTGGACGAACGCGAAACCCATGACGTGCCGGAGAAGCACGACAACGGGAAGCAGGACAGCGGGAAGCGGGACAACGGGATGCGGGGGACGGCTGGAACCCAGATTTTCTCACGAATCGAGGGGCCCGGCCAATTGTGAACGACGGCAACTCCGGTTTACATTCGTGAGCACTGTTGCGTCTCGCCGAGCAATCCTCGCGTTGTCCCACCTTCCTTGCGTTCCGATGGAGCTGTCCCGCATGTCACGCCTGCTTGCGCCCGCTGTTGGCACGGTGGTCTTCCCCGCTGGTCTGAGTGTTGGCCCTGTCCTGCGAAGCTCGACAGCTTTTTGGGCGGTGGCCTTGGCCATCGCGCTGGCCCTGCAGCCGGCGTCGTCGATCGCCGCCGACACAGACGCTTGGCCGCGGTTTCTGGGACCGACTGGCAACAATGTGTTTCCCGCCGCCGATGTCGTCACCACCTGGTCGGACACGGAGCATCTGCTGTGGAAGAAAACACTCCCTGGTTACGGCGCCTCCACGCCCATTTTGTTCGACGGCAAGATGTATCTCACGTTCTACACCGGCTACGGAACTGGTGACGACGGGAGCCGCGAGCAGTTGCAGAATCATCTCGCCTGCCTTGACCCCGCACAGGGGGATCTGCTGTGGGACAAAGCGTTTGCCGCGTCGAGTGAAGAACGCAAGTACGAAGGCTTCGTCCAGGAACACGGCTATTGCTCGGCAAGCCCAGTCACGGATGGCAAGGGCCTGTATGCCTTCTTCGGCTGCTCCGGCGTTGTGGCACTCACGATGTCGGGCGAGCAGCGCTGGCAGACCAACGTCGGCACCAAAACGCACGGTTTTGGCAGCGGAGCCTCTCCTGTTTTGTATGGCGATTTGCTAATCGTCAACGCCAGCGTCGAAAGCGGCGATTTGGTCGCATTGCGAACCTCAGACGGCACGGAGGCGTGGCGCGCCACAGGGATCGTGATGTCATGGGCGACACCGCTGTTGGTCACCAGCCCCACGGGTCGGGACGAACTCATCATCAGCATGAAGAACAAGCTCCGCGCCTTCGATCCATCCACGGGTGCTGAACTCTGGTCCTGCGATGCGATCGAGGACTACATCTGCCCCAGCCCGGTCGCGCAGGACGGCATCGTGTATGCCATTGGCGGTCGCAAATCGGCAGCCGTCGCCGTCAAAACGGGGGGCAGCGGCGACGTCACGCAGTCGCATCGTTTGTGGAAAGTCGACATGGGCTCCAACGTCCCGTCGCCCGTCATCGTCGACGACCTGCTGGTGTGGGTCGATCACTCAGGCAAAGCGAACGCGATTAAGCTCGAAACCGGTGAAAAGGTGACCCAGGCACGTCTCGAAGACAGCGGCAAAACGTACGCCACACTCACAATTGCGGGCGATACCATGATCGCCGTCACGCGCGACGCTGGCGCTTTGGTGTTTGAACGGGGGGCCGCCTTCAAACCGCTCGCCCACAACACGTTCTCGGACGACAGTACGGTCTTCAACGCAACGCCCGTCGTGTGGAACAATCGCCTGTATCTGCGATCGAATCTCGCTGTGTATTGCATCGGCAAGTAGTCGCAATCCGCCGAGCTTTACCCGTCAGCCACCGATTCCCAATACCATCTGACTTCCCGCCCGCCTGCCTTTCGTCGGGTCCGCCGTCAGCACGGCGAACCTGACGAATCGGTGAAGAAGCAACAATCTGGCAATCTGGGCAACCTGGGAATCTCTCGGGCGAGTCTCCGGCTTGGGCATTTTTTCTTTTCTGCCGACGGTAACGCATCCCACACATCATGTCCGGCTCAACGGTCGATATACGCCAAGTGGACTCAAGTAGTCACAGCGATACCGTTGGGAGTTGGCGATGCGGGCGAAACACGTTTCTTGGTCAGCGGTGATGGTCTGCCTGTGGTCAGCAGTGGCTCAGGCAGCCCCCGAGGTCAAATGGGAAGCCGATCTTCGCGGCGCGGCAGCT